>NZ_JBINJD010000196.1:0-8328 GCF_043951915.1 Alienimonas sp. DA493
AGACGGCCCCGCCCGCCCTTTCCGGCCGCTGCGGGGGCCGCGACCGCCGGGCGGCCGGCGGCCGGCCGGGTGAAGGGTCGCTCCGCCGCCGTCAGCGGCTCCGCGGTTTCCAGTTGCTCGGCCAATACGGCGAGCGTCGGCTCCGACTCGTCGGCGTCCGCGGAGAGCCGGCGGGTAATCCGCTCCGCGGCCTCGATCGGGCTCACGTCGCAGTCGAGGATCGTGAACGGCGCGCCCGTCCGCTCGGCGAGTTCCGCGAACGGCCGGCGCTGCCGCTCCTTCAGGCAGGCGGCGTCGACCACGACCGGCCAACCGTCCCGCAGCGCATCCCCGGCGAGGACCCTCAGCCGGGAGTACGTCGGCCCCGTCCGCCGCCGCGAGTACCGGTGCTCCGCCCAACCTTGAGGCAGGTTCGGCAGCCGCACCCGCTCGGCGTCCGACCGGAGCCAGACCGCCCCGGTCTCTGCGGCGAACCGTCGGGCGGCGGTGGTCTTCCCGGCCGCCGTGACCCCGTGCGTGATCGCCAGGAGCGGCGGGTCGCCTTCCGCGAACGGCTCGGCCTCCGCGAGGTACTCCGCCGAACCCGGCTCCGACGGCCGCCCCGCGGAGTCCCGCGGATAGAGTTCGTGCACCAACGCACGCACGGCGGCCCGGCCGACGAAGTAGAACCGCAGGACGTCCAACGCTTCGTAATCGCCGGAGGCCTCCAAGTAAGCGGCGAGCGTCTGCCGGGACAGATCGACCCGGCCGCGGGCGGCGAGGTCGGTGACGGCGAAGGCGAGGTCGGCGGCGACGTCCGTCCGCCGGAGGTCGTCGTCGAACTCCAACGCGTCGAACGCCCGGAAGCCTGCCGGCGTCCACAGCAGGTTGTCGACGTTCAGATCGCCGTGGCAGAGGCGGTACGCCCCGGCTTCGGCCCGGGCGGCGAATCGGTCGGCATGTTCCCGGAGGAAGCCGGCGGCCCACCGGCCGAGCGCGTCCACGCGCCGCCGCCCAACCGAGCCCAGACGCTGCCGCAGGGCGTCGAGCGCGGCGTCCAGGATGCGGCGGTTCCACCCGACCGGGTCGGCGGGGGCGTCCGTCCGCTCGGCGTCCGCGTGCCACGCGGCGATCCGGCGTCCCGGCCGCCGCGCGTCGTCCTCGGTCACGGCCCCGGCGGCCAGCCGGGCGGACATCAGCCGCTCCGCCGGGAACTGTTTCATCTCCACCGCCCATTCGATCGGCCGCCCGTCGGCCCCGTCCTCCGCGGCCGCCGTTCCCGCCACGCCCTGGTCCGCGGGCGTGACGTGCAGGGTGCCGTTCTGCTAGGTGATCGCCGCGACCCCACGGTACAGGTCGCCGGCGAGCACCCGGTTCACCTCGATCTCCCGGCGGCAGAGACGCTCCCGGTCCTCGAGGCGGCGGGCGTCTGTGAACCCGAAGTCGACCGCCTTCTTGATTTTGTAGGCCCGCGGCCCGGTCAACACGACCCAGGACAGGTGTGTCTCCCGGAGCCTCAGACCCGAAGTCGGATGCGAAAACGAGGCGGCGGTGAACGTGCCGAAGGGGAGGCGGATCGAGGGGGCCATCGTGAGTTCCGGAGAGGTGGGGGGGCGTCCTCAACGGTTGCACGGGTCGTGCCGATCGCCGTTATGCTGTTGGGGTAGAGTTTCGTAGACCGCCTGCGTCCCGAACGTGCGGGTCCGCACCGCCCGGCGGGCGTCCCGGCAGAATGCGAGCCGGGTCAGCCGCCCCCGCCAGTACGGCCGTTTGCCGCCGGGTTCGAGCCAAGCCGTCTCGCCGAGCGTCGGCACGAGGACCCCGCCGCGGCGACGGTAGCGGTCGAACCGACCGATCCAGGGCGTCGGCACGGGAACGCCTCCGACGAGCCGCGTCCGGGCGTTCGCCCGTACCGACTCGACGAGCCCGTCCTCGCCGAAGCGGAACTGCAGCCGGACCTCCATCATCCCGTCGCGGAGGGTCGCCCAGGCGGCGCGTTCGCCGTCCGGGCTCCACCGCAGGCGGGACGAGGGCCGAAGACCCCACGGGGACCACGGCGCCTCCGCCAGATATCGCATCAACTCGGCCTCGGCCAACAAGGGGCCGTCGGCGGAGGCGACCGGGACGACGCCGAACAGCCTCGCTTCCAACAGGCCGCTCCCGCCGAGGTAGGCGTCGCAGACACGGACCGGAACGAATGGCGCCGCGGAGACGGCGGCGTCCCAGAGGAATCCAGGCCGGACGGTCGCGACCCACTGGCGCGACGTGAACGGTCGCCAGCGTGCCTCCGGCCCCATCTCGGCGAGGTTCAGTTCGCCCTCGTGCCGCAACTCGACAACGGCGGGCGCCGGCACGTCCCGGACGCCGACCCGATGGAGATACGTGGCGACCGGCGGCGGCAGGGCCCCGTCGCCGTGGCCGGCCGGCGTCGCGATCTCGCGGTCCGGGGCGACGAGCCGTCGCAGCCGTCGTCGCCTGCGGACGCACCAGAGGGCCGCCCCGCCCCCGCGGAGCGCGCCATAGGCCGCGGCGGCTCCCACGCCCCCACAGACCAACCCTGCGAGGAACGGATTGCGGGCGGACGGACTGGGCGCGGCGGTCACGGCCGACGGTTCCTTTCGATCGAGGAGAATGCAGTGAGGCTCAGGCCGCGTCCCGCACGGCGGCGCCGGCGGCCTAGCGAGATCTGAGGATCCATTTCTGCAACTCGACGGCCCAGAAGATCACGGTGCCGGCGAGCACGCACAGAAGCAGATCCCCCGCCGTCAGCGGCACGACGTGGAACAGGTCCGCCAGCGCCGGCACGTACAAGATCGCCAGGTGGAGCGCGACGGTGAGGCCCACGGCCCCGACCATCAGGCAGTTGGTCGTCAGGCCTTGCGAGAACAGGCTTTCCGTGTCGCTGCGGACCGCGAGCGCGTGGCACATCTGGGAGAACGTCAACACGGTGAAGACGACTGTGCGGAACAGGTCGACGTTCTGCGACCCCTCGCCGGAGGTCCCGTCCCAGTACGCCCAGCCGACGAAGAAGCTCAGCAGCCCGATCGTCGGCCCGGCCCAGACGATGTGTTGGAGGAGCCGCCCGCCCAAGAGCCCGGCCCGCGGGTCGACCGGCGGGCGCCTCATCACGTCCTTCTCGGGCGGCTCCGCCGCGAAGGCCAGCCCGGGCAGCCCGTCGGTGACGAGGTTGATCCACAGGATCTGGAGCGGGAGCAGGGGCAGCGGCGTGCGGCCGAACGGCGCCAGCCAGTCCGCGGCGAAGGCGAAGAGGCCCAGCAGCGGCCCGAGCGTCATCACCCACAGTTCGCTGACGTTGGAGGGCAGCGCGTACCGCAGGAACTTGCGGATGTTCCCGTAGACCGTCCGCCCCTCTTTCACCGCGGCGACGATCGTGGCGAAGTTGTCGTCGGTGAGGACCATCGCCGACGCCTCCCGCGCCACGTCCGTCCCGCCCAGGCCCATGGCGACGCCGATGTCCGCCCGCTTCAGCGCGGGGGCGTCGTTGACGCCGTCGCCGGTCATGGCGACCACCTCGGCGGGCCCGGCCGGGCCGGCGGTGCGGAGGGCCTCGACGAGCTTCAGCTTGTGCTCCGGCGTCACCCGGGCGAACACGTCGACCGCCCGGGCGACCCCGGCGAAGGCGTCGCCGTCCTCCCGCAGCAGGTCGTCTAGCTCCCGGCCGGTGACGACGCGGCCGTCGCTCGCCAGCCCCAGGTCGCGGGCGATCACGGCGGCGGTCAGCGGGTGGTCGCCGGTGATCATCTTGACCCGCACCCCGGCCGTGCGGCACTCCGCGATCGCGGCCGCGGCCTCCGGCCGGGCGGGGTCCGACAGCCCCAGCAGCCCCAGGAACGTCAGCCCCGTTTCCGCCGAGGCGGGGTCGACCGACGCCGACGGCACGTCGAACCGGCGGAATCCGACGGCCAGCACCCGCACCCCTTCGGCGACCATCGCGGCGTTCGCCGCTTCGACTCGCTCCTCCGCCGCCCCGTCCAGAGGCCGCACGGCCCCGGACGTCCAGACGTGATCGCAAACCGACAGGACGGAGCCGACGGTGCCCTTCACGCAGGCGACGCCTTCCCAGTCCTCCCCGACGAGGCCGCCGAAGAGCGGTAACGCGGCCGCGCCGTCCACGCCGCGGGCGACCCGGTGAACCGTCGTCATCCGCTTCCGGTCCGAATCGAAGGGGAACTTTGCGACGCGGGGGAAACGGCGTTCGAGTTCCTCTTTGCCGAGCCCGGCCCGGGCGGCGGCGACCGCCAGCGCCGCTTCGGTGGGTTCCCCGACCGCGGCCGGTTCGCCGTCGGGGCCGACGGCCGGTTCGGCGTCGTTGCAGAGGGCCGCTGCGGCGAGCAGCAGGGCGAACGGCGGGCGCCCCGCGTCGTCGGCCGGGGCATCGCCGGGCAGCTCGACCCGCTCGCCGTCGACCTCCAACTGCGTCACCGTCATGCGGTTCTGCGTGAGGGTGCCGGTTTTGTCGGAACAGATCAGCGTCACGGAGCCCAGCGCCTCGATGGCCGGGAGCCGGCGGATCAGGGCGTTCCGCCGGAGCATCCGCCGCGCGCCGGTCGCCAGGCCGATCGTCGCCACCGCCGGCAGCCCCTCGGGCACGGCGGCCACGGCCATGCTGAGGGCGGTCTCGGCGAGTTCCTTCAGGGCCGGCCACGAGACGTCCCGGCGCCGCAGCAGTTCGAGCGCCACGACCGCCGCGATGACGACCAACACGGCGACGGCCAGCGTCTTGCCCAGCTCCCCGAGCCGCCGCTGCAGGGGGGGGTCCTCGGATTCTAGGGTCTGCAGCATCCCGGCGATCCGGCCCAGTTCGTTGCGCATCCCGGTCGCCGTCACCAGCAACTGTCCGCGGCCGGCCGTCACGACGGTGCCGGCGAACGCGCAGTTGACGCGGTCCGCCAGCGGCGCGTCCGGCGGCAGCAGACCGTCGGCGGCCTTCGTCACCGCGCCGCTCTCCCCGGTCAGGGCCGCCTCGTCGATCCGCAGTTGGTGCGTCGCGACCAGCCGCCCGTCCGCCGGGACGCGGCCGCCGGCCTCCAGCGTCACGACGTCGCCGGGCACGAGGTCGGTGGACCGGACGGTCCGCGACTCGCCGCCCCGGCGGACGGCGACCAGGGGCGAGGCCATCTGCTTCAGGGCGGCCATGGACCGTTCGGCCCGACGGTCCTGCACGTATCCCAACGTCGCGTTCAGGACGACGATCAGCAGGATGACCGCGGCGTCGGCGTACTTGCCCAACGCGACGCTGACCGCCGCCGCGGCGAGCAGCAGCAGGACCATCGGCGTGGCGAACTGCTCGTACAGGATTTGCCACGGCGAGCGGCCGGCCGCCTCGATCAGCTCGTTCGGGCCGTACTCCGCCCGGCGCCGCTCGACCTCGTCCTGCGGGAGGCCGGCCCGCAGGTCGGTCCGCAGCGACGTGGCCACGTCGTCGGCCGGGCGGGCGTGCGGGGGGCGTCCTGCGCGGACGGCGGAGCCGGGGGCGACGTGAGGGCGGAGGACACGGCGGCGGAGGACGGTGCGGCGGGACGACCGGCGGGCGATCCGCCGCCGCCCGGGTCAGCAGGTTCGGCGCCGAATCCGCCCGGGCCCCGTCCGTCCGCCGCGGGCCGCCGGGCCTGTCGCCCGGGCCGGGCGGGGTTTTCCGACAGCCCACGAACGGGCGGGGGCGGGCGGGCAGGCGGCGCGCCGTCAGGGCTCATGCGGGCGTGCGGAGCCGCACGCTCGCTCCCCGGGCAAGGCGGAGCAAAAAAACCGCCCACGTCCCCTTCCGCCGCTGACGCTGTGAAATAGGCCCCCGAGGCAGTTCGCTGCCGTCGCCGTCCCGGACCGCGACTCCGAAACGGCACGCCGCGTGCAAAAGCGGGCATGCGGCCCCGTTCGACCCGGACGGGGGCCGACGGACCGACGCGACGTACTCCCCACCGCAGCATTTCGCACCAAGGAAGGCCACGATGCTCCTGCTCACCCGGAAGACCGGCGAAGAGATCCTGATCGGCGACTCCATCCGCGTCTCCATCCAGCGGACGGCGACGGGGCACGTGCGGGTGGGGATCGAGGCCCCGAAGGAGGTTCGCATCGCCCGCGGGGAACTGGCGGAACCGCCGTTGGCCGCGAAACCGCGGTAGCTCCGTCCCGCGGCGTCGCCTCGGCCGCGTCGCCGGGTCCGTGTGGCACTTCATGGTCGGTCAGGCGACGCCGGACAGCAGCCGACCGCAGAGATAGGCGAGGGCCGCCGCCGCCCCGCCAATCGCCAGCGATTCGAGCCCGGATCGCCACCACCGCGTGCGGACGACCAACGCTTTGGCGGCTCCGATCCCGAAGAACGTGCCCGCCGTCAGGGCAGCGCTGACGCTCGCGGCGGGTCCCCCCGCGATCCCGCCTAACAAGTAAGGCAGGAGCGGCACGGCCCCGGCGGCGGCGAACGTGGCGAAGGTGACCCCGGCGGCCGTCAGCGGGCCCGGCGGGGCGGCGCCGGGGGCGCCCTCGGCGACGGGAGCCCCCCCCTCCGGGGGAAAACCGCTTGAGACTGAAGCGGTTCGCTGTCGGTCCGCCTTGGTGGCGAGGTAGTTTCCGGCGGCCATGCTGAATCCGTCCCCGACGAGATTCGCCGCGCCGAGGATGAGCACGATCCGCGGTGAGAGCCCGGCGCCCTCCACGCCGGAAACCACCGCGAAGGTCGTCACGGTCCCGTCCGTCGCCCCGTACACGGCATCGCGGAGGTAGCGGCCTAGGGCCGCCAGTCGCGGGGCGGCGGGCCCCTTGTGCGGGGCGGGTTTCGGCACGGTCGGCGGCGCGTTCGGGGAAAATGAAGAGCGGACCGCGGCGCCTACGACGCGTCGGGGCCGGGCGTCTCCGGCGTCAGACCGTGCCGCTCGATCAGTCGGTAGAGCTTGCGGCGGTGGACGCCCAGCCGGCGGGCGGCCTCGGCCTTGTTGCCGCCGGCGTCCCGCAGCGCCGCGACGACCGCCGCCCGCTCCCGGTCCGCCAACGTCCCCCCGCCGGCGGCCGGCGGGACGGGCGCGTCCGCGGGGGGAGCGCCCGGCGCCGTGGCCTCCGTCGCCGCGGCGTCGATCGGTCGCTCGGCCGTGCCGGGGGCGTGCAGCTCGGCGGGTAGGTCGTCGGGAGAGATCAGGCCGTCGTCAGCCAGGATCAGCGCCCGGTCCAGCGCGTTGAGCAGTTGTCGCACGTTCCCCGGCCAGGCGTAGCCGGTCATCAGGGCACGGGCCTCCGGGTCGAGTTCCGCCCGGCCGGCGAGCTTCGTCTCGACCAGCCGCCACAGGTCGTCGCCCCGGTCCCGCAGCGGGGGGAGATGTACCGTGAGCACGTTCACCCGGTAGAACAGGTCCTCGCGGAACCGGCCGGCGGCGACCTCGGCGGACAGGTCCCGGTTCGTGGCGGCGATCACGCGCACGTCCACTCGCCGCTCCGTGCTGGAGCCGACCCGCCGTAGCGAGCCGTCCTCCAACACCCGCAGCAGTTTCGGTTGGAGCGCGGGGGGCAGTTCGCCCAGCTCGTCGATCAGCAATGTACCGCCGTCGGCGACCTCGAAGAGCCCCGGCTGCTCCGAGGTGGCGCCGGTGAAGGCACCCTTGACGTGGCCGAACAGCTCGCTCTCGACGAGTTGCTCCGGCAGGGCGGCGCAGTTCACCGTGACGAGCGGGCGGTCGGCCCGGGGGCTGCGCTCGTGGATCATCCTCGCGATCACTTCCTTGCCAGTGCCGCTCTCCCCGGTGATCAGCACGGTGTGATCGGTCGCGGCGACGCGGTCCACCAGCGCCGTCACCCGCCGCATCGGGGGACTGTCGGCGACGACGGCGGTCCGCGTCCGGTCCCGGGCCAGCAGGGCCTTGAGCTGCGTGTTCTCCTTGCGGATCGCCCGCCGGCCGGCGGCCATCCGGCAGCGGCGCTCCAGGTCCGGCAGGGGGAAGGGCTTCGTCAGGTAGTCGCAGGCGCCCAGCTTCATCGCCTGCACGGCGGTCTCCACCGTCCCCTGCCCGGTGAGGATCAGCGTCTCCAACAGCGGTTGCAGGTCCCGCAGCCGGTCGAGCACCTCCAAACCGGTCAGGCCGGGCATGTTCATGTCGACCACGGCGACGTCGAACTCCGCCCGCCGGGCCGCCGCGAGGGCGGCGGCCCCGTCGGCGGCCTGGGAGACGCGGTGCCCGCGGCGGGACAGGAAGTGGGCCGCCATCTCCCGGAAGTCCGGGTCGTCCTCCACCAGCAACAGGTCCAGCGGGCGGTCGGCGGGCGGGGCGGCGGGCACGGGCGTACGGGGCGGGGGGGACGAACGACGGGCGGCGGGGGAACCGGCGGCGGGGCGCCCCCGGGCGGCCC
>NZ_JBINJD010000197.1:0-8286 GCF_043951915.1 Alienimonas sp. DA493
GCGGGGCCGCTCAACCAGTTCGCCCCGCTCAGGCCGCGGGAGGGCGGTTCGACCGGGACGGGTTCGACCGGGGCCGGCTCCGCGGGAGGGACGCCGACGAGAATCCGGGCCGCCCCGGCGGCGGCGGCGAAGCCGTCGTCCTCCGCCCCCGCGGTCGGCCGCGGCGGGACGGGGCGACGCCGCGCACGCACCGCCGACAGACCGGCGGCGGGCAGACCGGAAGCGGTCGGGCGGACGGCGGACAGGCGGGCGGGACGGGCGACCATCGGACGACGCGGGGCGGGGGGGAAACGGACCTGCGAACTGCTGAACAGAATACTGTACACGCGATCACACGACCAGTCCCCCGGCATCGTCAGCGGCAATTTTCAGGGGGCGCACGAAACCGCCCGGCCCTCGGGGAGAGCCGGGCGGGGGGCGGTCGCCGGAGGTCGCGGACGCCGTTCAGACGCCGTCGCCGTCCCGATCGCCGCGGGGCCGGTCGCCGCGGGGCCGGTCGCCTTCGGGGCGGTCGCCGCGGGGGCGATCGCCGTCGCCGCGGGGGCCGCGGTCCCGCATGGTTTCGATCATCTGCTTGAGTTCGTCCCGATCGATCTTGCCGTCGTTGTTGGCGTCGATCCGCTCCATGCCGCGCTGCATCCGCTCGGGGATCTCGTCGTCGGAGAGCACGCCGTCGCCGTTGGCGTCGCGCCGCATGAGGCCCTCGACCATCTGTTCGGGGTTCATGCCGGGGCGGTCGCCGCGGGGCCGATCGCCTTCCGGCCGGTCGCCGTCGCGCTGCATGCCGGGGCGGTCGCCGCCGGGACCCATGCCGCCGAAGTCCGGCCGCATCTCCTCGGCGTCGATCTTGCCGTCGTTGTTTTTATCGACGGACTTGAGGGCGGCGGTGGCGTTCTCGATTTCCTCGGCCGACAGCGTGCCGTCGCCGTCGGCGTCGAGGGCGGCGAGCACCGGCATCGCCTGGAGGAAGCGGCTCATCCCGCCGGGCCCGCCCGGGCCGCCGGGACCGCGGCCCTCGCCGTCCGGACGGCCTTGGCCGAACCGGCCGCCGAAGCGGCCGCCGCGTTCCGGGCGGCCCTCGCCGTCCGGCCGATCCTCACGGTCGCCGAAGCGGGGCCGGTCGCCGTCGCCGCGGCGGGGGCGGTCGCCGCGCTCGCCGCGGGGGCGTTCGCCCTCGGCGGAGGGACGGTCCGGCTCGTCCTGGGCGGAGGCCGGCGTCGCGCAGGCCAGGGGGAGCGTCAACGCCGCGGCGGCCGCGGCGACGAGGGAACGACGACGGGGGAGAATGAACATGGGGGCGAACGCACGGAGAGGGGGGGCGAAAGCCCCCGTCGCGGCCCGACCTCGCCTTTATCGGGCGGGGCGGACCGGCGGGGGCGGGTCTACTTTAAGAAACCCCGCGCTCCCGGCGCCGGTGTCGCGGACCGTCAAAAAATTCTGCCCCGCTCCCCCCGCTTCGCCGTCTCACCACGGCGGCCCGAGTCGGCGGAGGGCGTGACCCAGCACGACGATCAGGAACGCCGCATTCCGCGCCGGCACGGCCCCGACGGGAACCCGCAACGCCCGCAGGGCCGCCGCCCGCTCCGCGGCCGGGCTGCGACCGGCGGCTCCTAATTGCGTCGCACAACGTCGCATCCACGCTGCGCCGCGGGGGCGTTCCCATAACCCGGCGAGCCATCCCGCGGGAATCGCCGCCGTCCCGCCCGCCGTTCCCGCCAACCCGCCGACTGCCGCGGCCGTGCTGTCGGCGTCCCCGCCGAGGCTCAGCGCCCGTTCAAGACCGCCCCGCACATCGGCGGCGGTTGCCGCCGGTTCGCCGGCCAGCCACGCCCAGAAAATCGCCGGGACGGTGTGCAGGACGAACCCGCTCGGCCCGCCCCGCGGCCACTCCAGCAGGGAGGCGAGCGTCGCCCCGTCGTCGCCCCGCCGCAGCGCCGCGGCGGTCTTGATCAGAACGCCGCGCAATTCCGGGTCGGTCGTCTCCTCAATTAAAGCGGCCAGCGTCGCGGCGGGGGTTTGACGAAGGGCCGGTCCCGCGGCGAGGGCGGCGGCGTGGGCGATCGTCTGCGCCCCGGCGACCGCCCGCGGATCCGTGTGCGTGAGCCGGGCGGAGACCTCCACGAACGCCCGGCGCCGCTCCGGGTCTTCGTGGAAGAACGCCCCCAGAATCGCCGCCCGCATCACCGGGCCGTTGCCGGCGCTGTTCACCCCGCTGCGGTCCGGCGGTACGCCGAGGCTTAATTTCGCGCAGGCTTTCAACGTGGCCTTCCCCGCCCCGGCGGGCAGGCCGGCGAGCCACCATTTCAACCGGCGGGCCAGCGCCCGGGCGAAGCGGTCCGGGTCGGTCGGTTCCTCGATGAGGGCGAGGGCGGTGAGCAGCGTGTGCTCCGTGTCGTCCGAGACCATCCCCCGCCGGCCGGACGGCGTAGGCAGCAGCCCGTGCCGCACCGGCCCGGGGAACAGTTTGGCGGCCCGGCGGGGCGAGAGGTTCTCCCGCGGCAGGCCGAGCGCGTCGCCGACCGCCGTGCCTAATAAACAGCCGGCGAGGCGGTCGACGCGGTCCGGTTCGTTCATGGGGGAGAAACGCCGCCGCGGGGGCGGGACGTTCACCCGCCGATTTTCGCCACCCAGTCGCGGCTGTCGTCGGGGGCGCCGCCGAGGCCGATCTCCCCGCCGGTGATGAGGGAACGGCTCTCGCCGGTCTGCCATTCGCCGCCGGTTTGCGGGTCGAACCAGCGGATCGTCAGTTCGCCCTTCGGCAGGACGAGCCGCGGCGTCGTGCCGGCGGGAACGTACAGCAGCGTCGTCGCCGGGCGGCCGTTCCCGGCGGGGCGGGTCGCGGCGACGGCGCCCTTCGCCCCGCTCCCGGTTTTGTCGGCGACGGGCGGGCCGGGTTCATAGAGGTGCAGGTTCTCGCGCTCGGCGAACTCCCGGGCGATCCTGGAGAACCGCCAGACGTTCGCCCGGCTGCGGAAGTCTTCCAAATTCAGATCGTTGTGCGGGTATTTGTACCCGAAGTACCACTCCGCCCCGCTGCCGCCGGAGAGCAGGTTCGCCCAGAGGGCGCGGCGGACGTCGCGGTGGTTCTTCTCGGCGCCGTCGGCGCCGTCCGGCATCACGCCGGTGTTGGCGGGGCCGGTTTCGTCCAGGCAGACGAACCAGGGCTTGCCCGCCGCGGCGCTCTCCCGCCGCCACTTCAACGTTTGCTCGCGGGTCTGGCTCATCGGGTTGAGTTGCAGGCTGGCGCCGTCGAAGTACGGCAAGCCCAGCAGCGGCGCGTACACCGCGTCCTGCTTGCCGGGATAGGTGTGCACGACGATCGGGTGGTCGTACGGGTCGGTCTCCTTAATAAATTCGGCGAAGGCGAAGCGTTGGGCGTCCGTGTTGCTGGTTCGATCGGAGTTCGGGCGGCCCTCGCCCTCGGGGCCGTTCTCCTCGCCGAGGTTCCAGACCAGCGCGGGGTGGTGGGCGAAGCGGGCGATCAGTTCGCGGTAATACAGTTTGCGGGTGTCGGCGAAGGGGACGTCGCCGTCGCCGGGGCCGTCGCGGTGTTCGAAGAGCGATTCGTTCTCCGTCTCCGACAGAATCACGTGCAGGGCGATGCCGAGTTTGTCGCAGTGATTGAACACGATCTCCCACTGGTCGAGTTTGGAGCAGTCGAACCGGGTGCGGTCGTCGGGGTCGGAGTAGGGCCAGACGTCCTTGCCGTCGCCGGCGACGTTGTGGGGGAGGAAATAAATGCTGTTCGCCCCCGCCGAAGCGAGGTAGTTCAACGCCCCGATCAGGCCCTTCCCCCGGACTCCCTCACCGGCGTCGCCCCAGGTGGGGTCGCCGTCGGTCCAGTCTCGGACGTGCGGTTCGTAGCGGTGGGGGGCCTCGGAGTGCGATTCGCCCTCGCGGGGTTTGCTCTTGAGGGAATAGGTTCCGTCGAAGTCGGCGTAGGCGAGCAGGTTCTCCGGGCTGTCGGCGCCGGTTTTATAGAAGGGGGTCCCTCCGGCCGGCGAGCCGCCCGGCGGGACGAGCACGAGCCGGCCGTCCCACGCTTGCAGGGCGCCGCGGTGATCGAAGGAGGCGCTGTCCGGGGCGTTCGTCGGCGGGCCGACCTCGATCGTGCCGGTCGCCTCGGCGACGACGGCGTCGCCCTTTTTCAGCGTGAGTTTGTAGTCCAGTTCGCCCGCCCGGTCGGGCCGCACGTGGACCCGCCAGCGGTCGCCGGCGCTCGCCCCGGTTTGGCCGGCGGCGCCGTCCGCGGCGAAGTAGCCCGGGACCGTCAGGGCGGCGCCCTCGAACGGGTTGTCGGCGGGCAGCAGCGAGAACTGCCCGGTGAAGGCGTAGTCCGTGAACGGGTTGGCATCGCCGTCCTCGCGGAGGACCTCCGGCCCGGCGAGGGTCAGCGTGATCGGGGCGCCCGCGGGGCGGGCGTCCCCGTACGGCCCCGTCACCTCGACGGCGGCGTCGGGCGGGGCGGCGAGGGCGGCGAGCAGCAGGGCGGGGGCGAGCATCGGGGGCTCCTGCGGAGATCGGCGGACGCGCGGAGGGACGCAACGGGATCAGCCTATCGGTTCGGCACCCTTGCGTCGTCGCGGCCGCCGCTCACACTTCGCCCCCGTCCGTCCCGATCCCCCGCCGCCCCGCCCGCGCCCATGCCCTCGCCCAAAACGCTCGCCGACCTCGACCCCGCTGGCAAAGCCGTGTTGATGCGGGTCGACTTCAACGTGCCGCTGGACGGCGACCAGATCACCGACGACCGCCGCATCACCGCCGCGGCGCCGAGTATTCAGGACGTGCTGGACCGCGGCGGGCGGGTGATCCTGATGAGCCACCTCGGCCGGCCCAAGGGCGCCCCGGACCCGCAGTACTCCCTCAAGCCCGCCGCCGACCGGCTGGGCGAACTGCTTTCCGCCCCCGTCCACTTCGCCACGGACACCGTCGGCGAGGACGCCCAGGCCAAGGTCGCCGCCCTGAAGGACGGCGAAGTGCTCGTGCTGGAGAACCTGCGGTTCGAGCCGGGCGAGAAGGACGGCGAAGCCGACTTCGCCGCCAAGCTGGCCGCCTTCGGCGACGCCTACGTCAACAACGCCTTCGGCACCTGCCACCGGACCGACGCCAGCATGGTCGCGGTGCCGGAGGCCATGGGCGATAAGCCCAAGGTCGTCGGCCTGCTGGTCGAAAAGGAGATTAAATACCTCTCCGAGGCGATCGAGAACCCGCAGCGGCCGTTCGTGGCGATCCTCGGCGGGGCGAAGGTCTCCGACAAGATCGAGGTGATCAAGAACCTGCTCTCCAAGTGCGACAGCGTGCTGATCGGCGGGGCGATGGCCTACACCTTCAGCCTCGCCCAGGGCGGCAAGGTGGGCGGCAGCCTGGTCGAGCCGGACAAGACCGATCTCGCCAAGGAACTGATCCAAGAGGGCGGCGACACCCTCAAGCTGCCGGTCGACACCCACTGCGGCGACGACTTCAGCTCCGATTGCAAAAAGACGATCGCCCCCGCCGGCGAGATCCCCGAGGGCTTCGAGGGCCTGGACATCGGCCCGGAGACGGCCCGCATGTACGACGAGATCGTCCGTAACGCCAAAACGATCGTCTGGAACGGCCCGATGGGCGTGTTCGAGATGCCCCCCTTCGACGGCGGCACCAAGGCCGTCGCCGAGGCCGTCGCCGCCGCCACCAAGGACGGGGCGATCAGCATCATCGGCGGCGGCGACAGCGCCGCGGCCGTCCAGCAGTTCGGCATGGACGACCAGGTCAGCCACGTCTCCACCGGCGGCGGCGCCAGCCTGGCGATGCTCGAAGGCAAGCCGTTCCGGGCCGTCGAGGTGCTGGACCAGAAGTGACGCTGAATGACGAATGAGGGAATGTCGAATGACGAAGGGGTGAACGCTTCGTCATTCGTCATTCGTCATTCGTCATTCGTCATTCGTCATTCGCAGATCCAACACCGTCAGCGACTCCTCGTCCGCCAGCAGCAGCCGGCCGTGGGCCAATACCGGGGCCGGCCAGGCCGGGTAGTCGATCTTGGGGACCTCGGTGCGGCTGCGTTCGACGTAACCGTCGGCGGAGGGCCGGGCGCAGAACAGCGTGCCGCGTTCGCCGAGAATATAGAGCGTGCCGCCGTCCCCGACCCGGGGGGCGAGCAGGCAGGAGCCGCGGCCGAAGTCCGGGACGGGGGCCCGCTCGCCGGCGGCGTCCACGTAGCCGCCGGCCTCGCGGGAGAACCGCAGCGGGCCGGCGGCGTCGCGGCCGTTGGCGGACCACTTCAGTTCGCCCGTCTCCAGGTCGACGCACTGCAATTCCGCCTCCCGCTCGTGCCGGCCGGCGAAGCCGTAGATCAGGCCGTCGTGCACCACGGGAGTGCTCCAGTGGCAATCCAGCAGGTCCGGCTTTCTCCACGCCTCCGTCACCCCGTCGCCGGCGGCGTTCACCTGTAAGAGAACCGAGCCGGCCCGGTAGGTCGCGGCGAGGAGGATGCGGTCGCCGATCACGACCGGCCGGGCGGCGTTGACGCTTTCGTACTTCGGGCTGCGGAACCAGTAGGCGAACCGCGGCTCACCGGTGCGGGGGTCGAGGCTGACAAGCCCCTGCCGGACGAGGCAGAGCAGGTGCGGCTCCCCGTGGATCGTGGCCAGCAGCGGGGTCGAATAGCTGACGACCTGCTCCTCGCCGGTCCATTCGTAGGGGCCCTCGCCCCCCTGCTCCGGGGGGACCGGCACGCCGTCCCAGGTGTCCTTACCGACGGCCGTCCAGACGGTCTCGCCGGTCAGCGGATCGACGGCGACGATCCCGGCGTTCGGCTGGCCGCCGGGGGCGAAGATCGCCAGCGCGCCGCCGTTGGGGTTCTCATAGAGAACCGGCGAGCCGCCCACGCCGAAGAACCAGCGGGGGATGTTCAGTTCGGCGTGGAAGTCGCGGCTCCAGCGCTCCTCGCCGGTGACGAGGTCCGTGCAGGCGGTCCGGCCGGCGGCGCCGAGGGTGAGGACGGAGCCGCCGTCGCCGCCGTCGTTCAGGACGACCAGCGGCGAGGCCCGCGGGCCGCCGTTGTAGCCGTAGGGATCGCGGAAGGCGGTGGGGGCGGCGGACTCCCAGAGCGTTTCGCCGGTCTCCAGATCGCGGCGGACGAGAACCTCGCGGCGGCCGACGCGGCGGTGGGTGAGAACCGAGGGCGTCCCGTCGTCGTCGCCGCGCCGGACCGTCACGACGGCCGGGGCGCTGTAGCCCTCGCCGATCTCCGCGGTCCACTGGAGCGCCGCGGCGGCGTTCGGCAGGGCGGGCCGCAGGCCGGTTTCCTCGCTGACGCCGGTTCCCGCCGGACCGAGAAACGCCGGCCAGTCGGTCGGCGCCGGCGCCGGGACCGGGTCGGGCGCCGCGAGGGCGCAGGCGAGCAGGACGAACGGCGGCACGGGTCGTTCCGAAAATGGCGGGTGCGAGGCTTGCCCAGTGTAAGTCCGGGCTGCCAAATGTGCAGGAGTCGTGAGAAACGCCGACCGCTCCGCGAACCGCGTTGACCGAGGGCGGCGATCGGGTCTACACCCGCGACCTCCGCCGGCCGCCGCATCCGCCCGTCGCCGCGCCCGCCCGTCGACCGGCTCCGCCGGTGTCGTCGGGCCCCGCCGCCCCGATCCGGCTCCCGCCCGACCCTCCCGATCCTTCGCCCTGACGTCGTCTCCATGAACCGCCGCACCGCCCTGCTGTCGCTGTCCGCCCTGCTCGTGTGCGGCGTCGCCGCGGGCGGCTACGCCTACCATCAGCACCACAAGTACAAGCACGTCGCCACCCATGAGGCCGGCATGGTGTACCGCAGCGCTTGGTGCGAGCCGGAGGTGATGGCCGAACTGGTCGAGCGCTGGCAGATCCGCAGCGTGGTCAACCTCTGCCGCCCCGGCGAGATGGGCGAGGACCGCTGGGAAGGCGAGCGGCACGCCGTGACCGACGCCGGCGCCAAGCTGCTCGAACTGGACATGCCGCTGGACATCGACCCCGCCGACCCCCGCCTGCAAAAGCACATGGAGGCCCTGGCGGACGCGAACAACTACCCGATGCTGGTGCACTGCCAGCACGGCGTGACCCGCACCGCGAAGTTCCTGGCGATGTACGACATCGTCATGCGGGGACGCTCCGCCGACGAGAGCCTCGACGCCCAGCCGCTGTTCGGCCGCGACCGGCAGAACGTGCACGTCACCGCCTTCGCCCAGCAGTTCGAGAAGGCCCACAAGTCGCTCTACCCCCGCGTCAGCGCCGCGGACCTCGGCGTCCTCCGCGACTCCCTCTGAGCGGCCGCGGCCGCTC
>NZ_JBINJD010000198.1:0-8239 GCF_043951915.1 Alienimonas sp. DA493
GGCGCCGGACGTCGGAAGGTCGCACTGGGCGCCGGCGGGGACGCCGGGGCCGCGGACGAGCGTCGGAACCCGCACGCCGCCCTCCCAGATCTCCGGTTTGAACCGCCGCAGCGGCGGGCTGACCGACAGGTGATGCGGGCTGCCGTTGTCCGCCTGATAAACGACGTACGTGTTCTCCGCGACGCCCAGTTCGTCCAGACGGGTCAGCAACCGACCGAGCGCGTCGTCCAGGTCGGCCGTCATCGCCGCGTAGGCCGGATCATCATGCACGGCGCCGGACTCCCGGGCTTCCGCCTGCGCCAGCGACGCGGCCCGGTGTTGAATCGCCTGGTGCACCGCGTAGTGGGAGACCTGACAATAAAACGGGCGCCCGCTCTCGACCGCGTCGGTCATGAAGGCGTTCGCCCGCTCCGTGACGGAGAACGCCCGTTTGGGGTCGTCCCCGACGCGCGGGCCGAGGCTGCCCTCCCGGTTGCCGGTCGGGCCGTCGGAGACGTCGAACCCGTGCCGCCCCGGCGGTTGCTGCTTTCCCAGATGCCACTTGCCGAAGTGGGCGGTCCGGTAGCCGGCGTCCGGCAGCGATTTGAGGAGTTCCGGCAGCGTGATTTCCTCCGGCTGAATCGCGCGGACGCCCTTCCCGCCCGGCCGCAGCCGCTGGCGTCCCCCGAGATCGGTCCGATGGCCGCGTCCGACGATGTCCGTGAACTGCAGCCGGGCCGGCGTTTTGCCGGTGAGGATCGCCATTCGCGACGGCGAGCAATTCGGCGCCGGCGAGTATCCGCGGGAGAATCGCGTCCCCTCCCGGGCCAGCCGCTCCAAATTCGGCGTCAGATAATAATCGCTTTTCGACCGCGGATCGGCCCCGTCCATCGGCACGCTCGTGCCGGTCCAGCCCTGATCGTCGACGAGGACGAACAGGAAGTTCGGCGGGCGTCGCGGCTCGTCGGCGCCGTCGGGCCGCGGGGGGCCGTCCGCCGACGCGGGCGTTCCCGCCGCCAGCAGCCCGCCGACGAGCGCGGCGGCGAAGGACAGCGCCGTCCGCCGCCGACGCGATCGACGCCCGGACGCCCGACGGGTCGGAAACGCCGGGGGGCGGGCGAGGGGCGCGGTCATGCGTTCGCTTGGGGAATTGAGAGGCCCGAGAATCTTTTGACGGATCAACGTAGGATGACTCATCGCCCGTCGCAACGACTCCGCCCGCGGTTCGGCGCCGACGCCGCGCTCCACGCTTTGGAGCCGGCGTCGCCCGTTCGGTCGCGGCCGGCAGGCCCCCGCCGGGACGATGCGCGGCATTCGCAGTCCGCTGAATCGGTTCGCTGACAAGGTTCGCTCAATGACGTCCGTTTCCCGTCTCCTCGCCCCCCTCGCCGCCGTGGTGGCCTGGCCGCTCGCGGTCGCCGCGGCGTCCGGCGTGCCGACGGGCCCCGGGCCGGCGGACCCCGGGCCGACGCCTCCGGCGGCCACCGCCCCGGCGCCGGCGGAACGGCCGAACGTGTTGGTCATCCTGGCGGACGATCTCGGGTATTCGGACCTCGGGTGCTACGGCGGGGAGATCCCCACGCCGCACGTCGACGCGCTCGCCGCGAACGGGGTGAAATGCTCCCAGATTTATAACTCGGCCCGGTGTTGCCCCTCGCGGGCCTCGCTGATGACGGGGCTCTACCCCACGCAGGCGGGGATCGGCGACTTCACCACGGCGCGCCCCGACGCGAACCGCGGCCCCGGGTACCTGGGCCGACTGAACGACCGCTGCGCGACCCTCGCGGAGGCGCTCAAGCCGGCGGGGTACCGCAGCTACTACGTCGGGAAGTGGCACCTGCACCCGGAGACGGGGCCGATCGCCCGCGGGTTCGACGAGTTCTACGGCTACACCTCCGACCACTCCGCCGATCAGTACGCCCCGGACCGGTACGCCCGGCTGCCGGAGGACCGGACGCCGGAACTGACGTTCGGGGACGACTTTTACGCGACGGACGCGTTCACCGAGTACGCCCTGGAGTTCCTGAAGCAGGGGCAGGAGAGCGGCGACCCGTGGTTCCTGTTCCTGGCGCACTCGTCGCCGCACTTCCCCGTGCAGGCGCCGGCGGAACGGGCGGACCCGCACGAGGCCGTCTACCGCCGCGGCTGGGACGTCCTGCGTGCGGAACGATTCGCCCGGATGCAGCAGATCGGCTTGGCCGACGGTCCGGCGTGGGCGCTCTCCCCGCGGTCTCTGGTCCCGGTGGACCGCCCCGACATCGCCGACGGCTATCCCGGCGAGCCGAACCCGGCCTGGGCGGACCTGCCGGAAGACCGCCGCGCCGATCTGGCCCGCCGCATGGCCGTCTTCGCCGCGATGGTGCAGAGCGTGGACGCCGGCGTGGGGCGGATCGTGGACCGCCTGCGGGCCGCCGGCGAACTGGACAACACGCTGATCCTGTTCCTCAGCGACAACGGAGCCTGTTACGAGTGGGGCCCGTTCGGCTTCGACGGCCCCTCGCGGCAGGGGATCAACGTGCTGCGAACCGGCGCCGAACTGCGGGAGATCGGCCAGCCGGGCACGCACCAGTCGTACGGCAGCGGCTGGGCGAACCTCGGCAACACGCCGTTCCGCCTCTATAAGCACTTCACCCACGAGGGCGGGATTTCCACCCCCTTCATCGCCCACTGGCCGGCCGGATTGAAGCCGCGGGACGGTTGGGTCCGCGAGCCGGGGCACGTCATGGACGTGCTGCCGACGATTCTCGACGCGACCGGGACGCCGTATCCCGAATCCGTCGCGGGGCGGTCCGTCACGCCCGCGGAAGGTCGCAGCCTGCTGCCCGTCCTGCGGGGCGAACCGGGGGCGGAGCGGACGATCGGGTTCGACCACCAGGGCGCCCACGCCCTCCGCCGCGGCGACTGGAAACTGGTGCGGGGCAAGCGGTTTCCCGAGGACCCGGAGTGGGAGCTGTACGACCTCGCCGCCGACCGGTGCGAATTGCACGACCTGGCGGCGGAGCGGCCGGAGTTGGTCGCCGAACTCGTCGCCGAGTGGGAGGCGTGGGCGCGGCGGGTGGAGGTGATCTGGGAGTCGCCGGAGGCCGCCGCGTCGCCAAAGATCGCCGACGCGCCCCTCACGATCGAAGCGACGGTCCGGGCCGCCGCCCCCGCGGGGGTCGTGCTGGCGCAGGGCGGCCGTCAGCACGGGTACGCGCTGCACTTCGTGGACGGCGTGCCGACGTTCGACGTGCGGGTGAACGGCCGGGTCGCTCGGCTCTCCGCCGCGACGGCCGTCGCCGGGGAGGTGCGTCTGGAGGCGACGCTGACGGCGAACCGGATGACGCTCCGCGTGAACGACGGCGCCCCGATCGCCGGCGACTCCCCGGGGCTCCTCCCCGTTCAGCCGATCGACGCGTTCTCCGTCGGCCACGACGACCAGACCGCCGCCGGCGATTACGAGGCTCCCAACCCCTTCGTCGGCGAGGTCCTCAATCACCAGGTGACGGCCGGCCGGCCGGCCCCCGCCGAGCGGGACGGGCGCACCCCCCCGGCGCCGTGAGCGGCGGATCGCGACGCCCGACCGGGGTGAGAGAGGTGAGATGAGCCGTCACCCCGGCGGCGACGCGGAATTCGTCCCCCAAACGCAGCGGTCCCCTCTTGTCTTGCGAAACGACCGGGGACGCCCCCGTCCCCCGGCGTGGCGACGGCTCCGGGACGGTTGTCGGATCCGGACGACTGTGAGACGCTGCGTCAGCGTTTCCCGTGTCCAGTTCCTTTTGATCTTACGCTCGATGATGGGTTCAACTTCCCCCGGCGAGAAGCGTCCGGCGGCCCGGCCCGCCGCGGCGCTCGCCCTGTTCGGCGCTCTCGGCTGCGGCCTGTCGTTCGTCGCCGGCTGCGGCGGGCATGAGGACGGCACGGCGATCCAAACGCAGACGCCTGAGGAGCAGGCCGCCGAGGACGCCTTCCAAACGCAGACGCCGGCGCCGCGGGGGCCCGGGGAATAACCGGCGAACCGCGGACCGTCCCGATCCGCCCGCCGGTCTGGGCGGCGTCGGCCGAGGGGGCGAGCCGGGCGTCGACGGCCGTCGTAGAGAAATGATCAATGAACGGAGCCCCCCGCCTCGGACGGCGGGGGGCTCTGTCGTTTCGGCGAATCCGTATCGTTCGGCGAATCCCTCGTGCGGGACGTCGATCGGCGACGACGCCCCGTCGGGATCAATGAATCGGGATCAATACTCGTCGACAACCTCGCCGCCGTCGCGCGTGCCCAATGCTCCCCAGGTGCCGTACGGGCTGCGGGTGCCCGCGCTCGTCGGCCGCGGAGTGTTCAGGTTGCCGGTGTCGATCGTTTCCGAGATGAACGTGACCGAACCGTCGGCCATGCACACCTGGACGCCGCCGGTGTGGCGGCTCCCCGCGGAAATGATGCCGTCGTGGTTGGGGATGTTCTGCTGCTGGCAGCTCGGCCCGTTGGGCGGCAGCTCCGTGTTGAAGCCGGAGTAGATGGGAATGCCTTGGGTCCACTGGTCTCCGCGGCCCCTCAGGTCGATCCCGTCGCCGTAGGTGCCCGGCGTCCCCGCCGAGCCGTCGCTGTTCAAGGAGGCCTTATCCAGGCAGTTCGCCCCCGGGTTGGCGTGCACGGTCGCGTAGACGATCTGCCCGCCGCCGCCCATCGCGACGTTCCCGACGAAGGAGCGACCGCCGTCGGGGCGACCGTTCTCGCCGAGCATCACCGTGTTGGTCGTGCCGTCCCGCACGTCCCGGGTGCCCCGCCAGACCCGTTTCCCGAAGATGCCCCGGTTTTCCGCGGCGAAGGTGAACCCGCGACCGTTGTCGCCCCAGCAGGCGCTGTAGTTCGTGTCGCCGATATCCCTCACGGGGGCTCCGTCGGACGGACACAGCAGAGACGCGATCGACGTGGTCCACGGTCCGTAGGCGGTCCGCCAGGGCTCCGGCCCCATGGCGGGCCAGGGGTTCGGCTGGCCCGACCCGGCGTCCGGGTTCGCCAGCGGTCGGCTGATCGTGTTCCACAGCGCCGTCTGGTCCATGTACGGCAGAAGGGCGGCGATCCAGCTCAACCGCCCCCGGTTGCTGAGGAAATCGGCGTAGGGAGGAACGCCCTCCGACCCCCCCATCCCGGACGGGAACGTCTCGTACGTGCTGTGATAGTTGTGCGCCGCCAGGCCCAACTGCTTCAGGTTGTTCTGGCATTGGCTCCGCCGGGCCGCTTCACGCGCCTGCTGCACCGCCGGCAACAGGAGCGAGACGAGGATCGCGATGATCGCGATCACGACCAGGAGTTCGATCAGCGTGAAGCCGGACCGAATCTTCGACGGTCCTTGATTCGAAGCGCCTTGATTCAACAGTCCTTGGGATGACCGATCCATCGTCGTGATATCAGTGAGGGGCTAGAAGAAGACCAAACGGTCTGGGCGAATAGACGGCGCCGCGTTTTCTCACAGGCAATCGCGGCGACTGATAATCCACTGTAGCCCGACGCATTGAAGAAGGCCAGAGAATCGGCCTCCCGCAGGCCCCGCATCCATCGCAGAACGTGGATCGAGTCTATCTTGATGGGAGGAGCCCAGTCGAAGCTGCCGATGGGAGGTGCGGCGACGCGTTGACGCCCCATCTCATCCTTGTCGACGCACATTCTCAGAAGGCCCGCAGGGCGGTCGGTCCGTCGGCGCCCGCTGTGACACGCGCGGCGGGCGGAGAATCGTTGACCGATCGGTTCGAACCGCTTTCCGCGGGGACGGACGTCCGTCAGAGTGGCGGTCCCGATCGCTCTCCGCCGGCCCCGATCGGGGCTGACGGGAGACTTGACGACCGCCCGTCCCGCCGCCGATCCCAAAACCCTTGTCTCGCGAACCCGGCTCGAACGCTCCGCCGTCCGCTTGCGGGCGGGCGCCCGCCCGCAAGCGGGTGGCGCTGTTGGTGGAGACCTCCAGCGGGTACGGGCGGGGCGTGCTCGCGGGGATCACGCGGTTCATGCGGATGCACGACGACTGGTCCGTGTTCCTCGAACAGCGGGACCTGACGCAGAGCCCCCCGCAGTGGTTGACCGGGTGGGACGGGGACGGGGTGATCTCGCGGGCGACCGCCCCGGGGCTGACCGCCGCCGCCGCCGCGTCCGGCCTGCCGCTGGTGGAGATCACCGACCGGGAGGAGGGCCGGGCGCTGGTCCGGAGCGACGACGCGGCGATCGGTCGGCTCGCCGGCGAGCACCTGTACGAACGCGGCTACCGCCGGTTCGCCTACTGCGGGTTCTTCGGCGAGGCCTGGTCCGCCCGGCGGGAGCGGGGGTTCGTGGAGTACGTCGAGGGCCGCGGCGGGCGCTGCGAGCGCAATCACGTCTCCTGGCTGGGCCCCGGGGCGTTGCCCTGGGACGTGGACCGGGACCGGCTGGGCGATTGGTTGGCGACGATCCCGCGGCCGTTCGGCGTGATGGCCTGCAACGACGTCCGCGGCCAGCAGGTGCTCGACGCCTGCGCCGCCCGCCGGTTCGCCGTGCCGGAGGACGTGGCGGTGATCGGCGTGGACGACGACGACCTGCTCTGCCGGCTCAGCTCCCCGCCGCTCTCCAGCGTCATCCCGGACGCGGAGGGCGTCGGCTACCGCGCCGCCGAGTTGCTGGCCGCTCGGATGGCCGGCGAACCGCCGCCGACCGCCGTGGAAGTGGTCCCGCCGCTGGGCGTGGCGACCCGGCAGTCCACCGACGCGGTGGCGATCGCCGACGCCGGCGTCGCCGCGGCGCTGAACTACATCAGCCAGCACGCCTGCCGCGGGATCTCAGTCGACGAGGTCGTCCAGAACGCCTCGGTCTCCCGCAGCACCTTGGAGCGGAAGGTCCGCAAGCACCTGGGCCGCACGCCCCAGGAGGAGATCCGCCAGGTGCAGGTTAAACGCGCCTGCGAACTGCTCCGGACGACGGACCTGACGGTGGAGCGGATCGCGGCCCTGTGCGGGTTCGAGCACCCGGAGTATCTGCACGTCGTCTTCAAACGCATCACCGGGAAGACGCCGGGCCAGTTCCGCGCCGACGCCGCCGCGGGGGGGCCGAAGGCGCCGCACCACCTTGACGCCTGATCTCAGGGCGGAACCCCGTCGATTGTGCCGACGCCCCTCCGGGCGTACGGTGAACCGCCCGCCCCCGGTCCGACCTGACGAAGCGACGAAGCAATGAAGGCGCTGCTGCTCTCCGACCTCAAACAGCTTGAGGTCGTCGATTTCGAGGCCCCGACGCCGGGCCCGCACGATCTGCTCGTGCAGGTTCGGGCGTGCGGGATCTGCGGCAGCGACGTGCACGGGTACGACGGCGGCAGCGGCCGCCGCATCCCCCCGCTGGTGATGGGCCACGAGGCCGCCGGCGTCGTCGCGGAGGTCGGCTCGGAGGTGACGGGCTTCCGGCCCGGCGACGCCGTCACGTTCGACTCCACGATCTCCTGCGGGACGTGCCACTTCTGCCGGCGGGGGCAGATCAACCTCTGCGAGAACCGGCAGGTGCTGGGCGTCTCCTGCGGCGACTACCGCCGCCACGGCGCCTTCGCGGAATACGTCACGGTTCCCCAGCACGTCTCCTACAAGCTGCCGGAAGGGCTGCCGTTCGAGCACGCCGCCATGATCGAGGCCGTGTCCGTCGCGGTGCACGCCGTCGGTCGGACGCCGGTGCGGCTGGGCGATACGGCCGTGGTCGTCGGCTGCGGGATGATCGGGCTGCTGACGATCCAGGCGGCCCGCCTGGCCGGCTGCACGCGGGTCGTCGCCGTCGATCTGGACGCCACCCGGCTGGAGCGGGCGAAGGCCCTGGGGGCGGACGTGACGTTGAACGCAAAAGAGACCGACGTGCCGCAGGCCGTCCGCGACCTGACCGAAGGCCGCGGGGCCGACGTGGCCTTCGAGGTCGTCGGGGCCCCGCCGACGGTCCAATCCGCGATCGACAGCGTTCGCAAGGGCGGGTCGATCACGCTGGTCGGCAACCTGGCCCCCAAGGTCGAGTTCCCGCTGCAATCGGTCGTCACGCGGGAGCTGTCCCTGTTCGGGACCTGCGCCTCCAGCGGCGAGTACCCCGCCTGCATCGACCTGCTCGCCAGCGGGGCGATCCGGGTCGCGGACTTGATCACCGCCACCGCCCCGCTGGAGGAGGGCGCCGACTGGTTCGCCCGCCTGTACGACGGCGAGCCCGGCGCGATGAAGGTCATCCTCGACCCCACCCGCTGAGCGGACCGCATTCGTTCCGGTCCCGTGCGGCCCGGGCGTCTCCGGCGCCCGGGCC
>NZ_JBINJD010000199.1:0-8198 GCF_043951915.1 Alienimonas sp. DA493
CCGTCGGCGGAGCCGAGGGGGGAACGCACCGCCGGAGCTTGCGCTCCGGGCTCACGTCGCGAAATCGAAGACCGCCAACTGCGGCAGGTGATCGCTCAGGGCGAACGACCGCGGGTCGGCCGGGTTGGTGCGAAAGGCGCCCTCGAACAGCGGCCGGGACTCCACGACCTGCCCGGCGATCGGCCCCGCCGCCATGACGTAGTCGATCCGGCGGGTCGGTTCGTCGGCTTTGATCGTCAGCCCGGGCCCCTCGCCGACCTGGGCGAAGGTGTCGACCCAACCCGCGTCGGTCCAGAGTGTGTGCTCCGCCACGTCCGGGGTGTGGTTCAGATCGCCGATCAGCAGCATCGAACGGCCGGCCTCCAGGTCGGCCCGCATCGAAGCCAACATCGCCGGGATCTCCCGCAGCCGCACGTCCGGCTCCGGCGCCGGATGCAGGTGGGCGGAGTGCACGATCAGCGGCTCGCCCCCCGGCACTTTCACCGTCGCCCGGCCCCAGTGCCGGGTGAACAGGTCCGCCGGCCGCTCCCCGCCGACGACCGGGGCGTTCCGCGGGTCGACGATCTCGTACTTGGACAGCAGCGTGCCCGGCCACTTCCCGCCGCTGGGGAAGGTGACGAAGCGCATGCCCAGCCGCTCCGCGATCTGTCGGACGACGGCCTCCGGGGGCGACTCAGAGAAATTCACCACGTCCGGCTCGTACAGGGCCAGTTCCTGCGCGAAGCGGGCCGGCATTTGGCCGAGGGCGGTCGCCTTTTTGCCGAATTCCCGGTCCTTCGGCCAGCCGGTGCACTCGTAGACGTTGTAGGCGATCACGCGCAGCGACCGCGGCCGCTCCCCGGCGCCGGCGTTCGCCGCCCGGCATGGCGCCGCGACGGCGGCCAGCCCCGCGGCCCCGGCCGCCCCTAGGAATTGCCGCCGCGAGGGCGAGACGGGAGCGAACGGCGAGGGCGAGGGCGAAGCGGTCATGAGTTCGGGTTGGCGTGGGCGGGTCCCCCGCCGCCACCGTACCCGCCGGACGGATCGCGGCGTACCGATCCGAGGGCCCCGAACCGCGGCTCGGCCGCGTCGACGCAACGATTCCCGACCCGGTTGACCGTCCCGCCCGCCGCTCGCATCATCCGATCCCCTTGGGTTCCCGCCTTTCGACCCGCCAAGCCGCGCCCCCGTGACGGACTCTGTAACGGACTCTCCCGCGACCCGCTCCGGTCGCCGCAACTGGCTCGCGTGGGCCGCCCGGGGGATTTACGCCGCCTGCGCCGCGGCGGTGGCCTGGCCGGCGGCGAAGTTCTTCGCGGCCCCGCTGTCCGCCGAAGGCCCCGGTCCGGTCCGCGACCGGGCGGTGCGGCTGGCGGACCTCAAACCGGGCGTGCCGCGGCTCGTGCCGATCACCGGCGAGGCCGTGGACGCCTGGACGCGGCACCCCGCCGTCACCGTCGGCCGGGCCTGGGTGGTGCGGACCTCGCCGGCGGAGGTCGACCCGCCCCAGGTGGAGGTGAACGCCTTCAGCAGCGTGTGCCCGCACGCCGGCTGCCAGGTCAGCGGCACGCTGCGGACCGACGCGGATCGCGAGGCCGAGGGCCTGATCTGCCCCTGCCACGGGGCGGTGTTCGCCCTCGACGGCGATCCGCAACCGAAGCTGGACGGCGGCGCCAACCCCAGCCCCCGCGGCCTCGACCCGCTGGCGACCTCGCTGGTCCAGGACGACGACGGGTTGTGGTGGGTGGAGATCGAATACCAGCGCTTTGAGATCGGCACCGCCGAACGGAACGTCGTATGAGCGAGCCGGAGACGAACGCCCCGGCGGCGAACGCCACGCCCCCCTCGGAGCCCCCCCGGCCCGAACCGGCGCGCCCCGAGACCGCGCCGCCGGAGTCGGCCGGCAGCCGGGGCTGGATGCAGGCCGCCCTGACCGAACGCAGCGCCGCGGTCGGCGGCTGGGTGCACGAACGGACCGGGCACCGCGGGGCGTTCGCCTGGTTCGCCAACCGCACGATCCCCGGCGGGGCGCGGTGGCGGTACGTTACCGGGCCGGTCTGCCTGGGGCTGTTCGCCGTGGTGTTCGCCACCGGCCTGGCGTTGATGACCGGCTACGTCCCCAGCGCCGACGCCGCCTGGGCCAGCGTGCACCACCTCGAACGCACCCCCGGCGGGTCGATGCTGCGGGGCCTGCACTACTGGGCGACGCACGCCCTGATCGTCGCGTTCGCCGTGCACCTCGGCCGGCTGATGCTGTCCGCGGCGTTCCGCTCCCCGCGGGAGCTGGCCTGGGTCAGCGGCGTGCTGCTCTTTCCCCTGCTGGTGACCGCGGCCGTCACCGGGAACCCGCTGTCCGGCAGTCAAAAGGCGTTCGAGCAGATTGAAGTCGAGGGCGCCATCCTCGCCGGCACCCCCGGGGCGGGGCCGCAACTCAAGCAGATCCTCTTCGGCGGTCCGCAGGCGGGGCACCTGACGCTCACGCACCTGTACGCATTACACGTCGCCTTCCTCCCGCTGGCGGCGGCGGCGCTGGTCCTGTTCCACCTTTATCAGTTGCTCCGCTGGGGCACCGTGCGGCCGGAGGACCCGCTGGCAAACGGCAACCCGGACACCGTCAACCACGCGCACAGCCCGGAGGAGACGCCGTACGTGCCGAACCAGATGCTCCGCAACGCCGTGGCCTTCGCCGCGGTGTTCGGGCTGCTCTGGTTCATGGCCGGCCGGCAGCCCGCCCCGCTGGACGCCCCCCCGGGCGAGGGCGTCGAGAGCATGCCGCGGCCGGAGTGGTACTTCCGCTTCCTATTCGAATTGCGGAACTACTTCCCGCCGGAGATGGAGTTTCTCGCCACCGGCGCCCTGCCGACGCTGGCGATCCTGATTCTCGCCGCCGTGCCCTGGATCGACCGGCTCGGCCACCGGGTCGGGGCGGCGGCGCGGTATTTGATCGTCTTCGGCGGGCTGCTGTTCTGGTGCGTGCTGACGGTCGCCTCGATGAGCCGCGACCGGGCGGACGAGCACTACCTGGAGGTCCGCCGGGCCGCCCACGTGCGGGCGGAGCGGGCGGCCGAACTGGCCGACGGCGGCGTGCCCCCCGGCGGCCCCGCCTCTCTGCTGGCCAACGACCCGAAGACCCGCGGCCCGGAACTATTCCGCGCCCACTGCGCCGCCTGCCACGCCCACACCGGCCCGGCCGTGGAATCGTGGGGGCCGGACCATTCGATCGAAGCCAGCGAGTGCAACGCCGCGAATCTCGCCGGCTTCGGCTCCCGCCGCTGGATGCGCGGTCTGCTCGACCCGGCGCTGGTCGACTCAGACGCCTACTTCGGCTGCACGCCCTTCGCCGAGGGAGAGATGACCGGCTGGGTGAAGGACGCGCTGTGGCTGTTCGTGGAGCCCGGCAGCGAGGAGGCGAAGGCGTTGGAGGACGACGTCGAGGCCGTCGCCGCCGCGATGGCCGCCGAGGCCGGCGCCCGGGTGCACGGCGGCCCGCCGATCGCCGTCGCGCACGGCGGCGAAACCTTCGACCCCGACGCGTTGCCCGAACTGGCCGAGCGGGGCCGGGCCCTGATGACCGGCGCCGAGGAAGGGCTGAACGACGCCGGCGCCTGCACGGACTGCCACAACTTCGCCGGGGAGGAGTTCGGCTACGCCGTCACCCTCGACGGCTACGGCTCCCGCGAGTGGCTCGCCGACTTCATTGCCAACGCCGGCCACGAGCGGTTCTACGGCGAGAACAACGCGATGCCCCTCTACGCCCCCAACGCCCCCGTGGACGGCGAGGAAGACCCCTCGAACACGCTGACCCGCGACGAGATCCTGCTCCTCACCGACTGGCTCCGCGGCGACTGGGTCGGGCGGGAGTAGATCGCGACGCCGACGACCGCCACTCAGGTTGCCCAGCGTCCCGGCCCCTTGGAGGGTCCGGGACGCTTCGCTCACACGGCCACCGCGCCGCCGACCGGCGGCGAGGCAGGCGAGGTTCAGGGAGCACGCCCGTCACAGCAGGTGTTTCGCCTTCACCTCGAGATACCGGCTGACGACCGCGGCGCTGAGGTTCTCCGGGGTCGCCTCGACGACCAGCACGCCGTCGGCGGCCAGGGCGGCGGCCCGGCGGCGTTGGCGGGCCCGCAGCTCCGCGGCGGCGGCGATGCGAAACGCCTCCCGGTCCCCGGCGGCGCCCTCCGCCGGAACGGCGACGGCCCGCTCCGCCAGCGGGCTGTTCTCCAACAGGGCGACCAGCACCAGGTGCGGCGACCGCAGCGGGCGGACGTGCCGGGCGATCTCCGCCAGTTGCACGTCGTCCGTGGCGTGGGTCAGCAGCACGACGAGGCTCCGCCGCCGGTGCCGGGTGCGGACCTCCCGGACCATCGCCCCGTAGTCGCTCGCCTCGTAGCGGGGGGCGAGGTCGTAGGTCTGCCGGACCAGCGACCGCACCCCCGCCGCCCCGCGGACCGGCGGGACCCACTGCCGCGTCTCCGCCCCCGCCGCCAGCAGCGCCGCCGTGTCCCCCTGCCCCAGCGCCACGTGGGCCAGCAGCACCGCGGCGTTCAACGCCCGGTCGAAGTGCGTCACGCCGCCCTCGGCGTTGCACATCGACCGGCCGCTGTCGAGCAGTAAGAGCAGGGACTGGTTCCGCTCCACGGTGTACTCGCGGGAGACGAGGTCCCCCGTGCGGGCGGTCGCCTTCCAGTCGATCTGCCGGACTTCGTCCCCGCGGACGTACTCCCGCAGGCGGTCGAACTCCCGCCCCCGGCCCCGCAGGCGGCTGGCCCGCACGCCCTCGGTGCGGCGGTTCTGCCGGGCCAGCAGCTCCGCCCCCCGCACCGCCCGGACGTTGGGGTAGACCCGCACCGTACGGTCCTCCCGCACCCGGGCGTGCCGTTCCCACAACCCCCAAAGGGTGCGGCTCCGCAGAAACGTCCGCCCGAACTGCCGCGGCCCCCGCAGGTGCGGCGTGACGTGGTAGACGACCGCCCCGGTGCGGCCCGCCGGCAACTCGACCGTCGCCGGCAGACCCTCGACGGCGGAGGGCGTGGGCGGGGAGTCCTGAACCTCGACGACGATCGACTCCGGCCCGCGGTTCGTGAGGTGCAGGGTGACGGGGTTGGGGGCGCCGACGCTGAACACCTCCGCCGCCTCCCGCTCCACCGCGACCGCGGCCGGCGCGGGGGAGCGGAAGGCGTCCCAGGCCGCGGCCGCCGCCGTCAGCGCCGCGGCCAACAGGCCGACGTCCGCCAGCGGCGCCCAGACCGCCCCCGCCGCCAACGGTACGGCGCACAATCCCGCCAGCGCGAGCAACCGTCCGGTCGGCGTCACGGGGCCGCCCCGCCGTCGGCGGACGCGGCGTCGTCCGGCGCCCGCCACGGCGGGGCCTCCTCCAGATCGACCCGCTCCGTCAAAATTTCGTGCGGGGCGAAGCGATTTTTATACGCCATCGAGGCGTTCTCCGGGATCCAATACCCGAGGTACACCCAATCGCGGCCGGTGTCCCGGGCGTATTGAATCTCCGTCAGGGCGCTGAAGGTGCCCGGCCCCTGCGGGCGCCAGTCCGGGTCGTGGAAGAAATAAATGCTGTTCAACGCCCCCGGCACGACGTCCACCAGCCCGACGCCGACGAGCTTGTCGCCGTCGCGGTACAGAAACTCCCGAGCGAAGTCGTACCCGGGGCCGACGAGGTTCTCGCGGTACTCCTCCGGCGTGGTCGTATCGTGCCGCCAGCCGCGGCGCTCGCTCATATCCGCGTGCCAGCGGTTATAGAGATCGGCGTGCTCCTCGGACGTTCCGGCGGGTTGCACCGTCACCGAGATCTGCGCGTTGCGCTTCAAACAGCGCCGCTGACTTTTCGACGGACGAAAGTTTCGCACGTCCACCCGCAGGCTGCGGCACTTCTTGCAGGCGGGGCAATCGGAGCGAAAGAAGCTTACCCCCTGCCGCCGCCAGCCGCGGGCCAGCATCTTGGCGTAGTGCTCCGCGGAGATTTGCGCGAACAGCTTCACGCCCATCCGGGCCCGCTCCTCCGGCAGATAGGAGCACTCGACGATCGGCGAGCGGCCGCTGAGCAGTTCGACCGTCACGCGGCGCCCCCCGCCCCGGGGGACGCACCGCCGGCGGCGGCCTGAGCCTCATCCGCGGCGGCCTGGGCCTGAATCGCGGTGATCGCCACGGTATTCAAAATGTCCGGCACGGTGCAGCCGCGGGAGAGGTCGTTCACGGGCTTGTTGAGGCCCTGCAACACCGGGCCGACGGCCACCGCCCCGGCGCTCCGCTGGACCGCTTTATAGGTATTATTGCCGGTGTTCAGGTCCGGAAAGATCAACACCGTCGCCTGTCCCGCGACCGGGCTGCCGGGGCGTTTGGAGGCCGCGGTTTGCGGGTCGACGGCGGCGTCGTACTGGATGGGGCCGTCGATCGGCAGGTCCGGCCGCATCGCCTGGGCCTTGGCGGTCGCCTCCCGCACGCGGTCCACGTCCTCGCCGGAGCCGCTTTCGCCGGTGGAGTAACTCAGCAGGGCGACCCGCGGCACCACGCCGAAGCGGGCGGCGGTGTCGGCGCTGGTGACGGCGATCTCCGCCAGTTGGTCCGCCGTCGGGTTCGGCACGACCGCGCAGTCGCCGTAGACCAGCACGCGATCCGGCAGGCACATAAAGAAGATGCCGGAGACCACTCCCACGCCCGGCTTCGTTTTAATGAATTCGAACGCCGGCCGGATCGTGTGGGCCGTGGTGTGGGCGGAGCCGCTGACCATTCCGTCCGCCAGGCCCAGATGCACCAGCATCGTGCCGTAATAGCTGACGTCCGTCATGCGGTCCCGGGCGATGTCCGGGGTGACGCCTTTATGCTGCCGCAGGCGATGATATTCCGCGGCGAACTCCTCCAGGCGGGGGGAGTCCGCGGGGTTCTCGATCGTCGCCGCCCCGAACAGGGCGGCATCCAGTTTCAATTCGGCGATCTGCCTGCGAATCGCCGCCGGGTCGCCCAACAGCGTGAGGTCGGCCACGCCCCGCCGCAGGATCGTCTCGGCGGCCTGAAGGATGCGGGGTTCGGTTCCCTCCGGCAGCACGACCCGCTTCCGCCGGGCGGCGGCCCGGCGAAGCAATTCGTATTCGAACATCAGCGGCGTGACCCGCCGCGGGTCGGAGACGCGGATCGCCTCGGCGAGGGCGTCGGTGTCGACGTGGGCGTCGAACAGTTCCAGCGCCGCCTCGATCTTGCGGGGGGAGTCCGGCGACAACACCGCCGGCACCGCGGCGACGTTCAACGCGGTGGTGAAGGTGTCGGTGTTCACGCCCAGTACCGGCACGCCGGCCAGTCCCTCCACCAACCTCCCCACCGTCCGGCCGGGCGCCAACCCGCCGGACAACAGCACGCCGGCGATATTGGGGCCGGTGCGGCTTTTCTCGCCCGCCAGGCTCGCCAAGAGAATATCGTCCCGGTCGCCGGGGCAGATGACCAGCGCGCCGTCGGAGAGGTGTTCGAGAAAGTGCGGCACCCGCATCGCGGCGACCAGGAACCGCCCCACCGACCGATCCGCCCCCGCGAAGGACGCTCGGTCCGCTCGCAAACTGGGCGGCTCCCCCGGCCCATACAGCCAGGTGGCGTCCAACCCCACGGCGATCTCGCCCATGGAGGGGTGCGTCAACTGCCGATCCTCCGGCAGCAACCAGACCGGCGGGCCGTCCGCCTTCATGGCGGTGAGCGAGCCGCGGGCGGCCCGGTCCCACGACGCCGGCACGTGGTTCACCACCGCCGCGAGCACCTCGCAGCCGCGGTCGCCGAACTGGTCGAAGGCGATGGCGATCGCGTCCCGCAGGTCGGCGGGCGTTTTGCCGCGGGCGGTGAACACCGGCAGCACGGCGGAGCCGAAGTTCGCGGCGAGGTCGGCGTTCAAGTCGAACTCGTGCGTTGGGGCGAACCCCTGAAAGCTGGTGCCCTCCACAACGACGAGGTCGTCGGGCTCCCGCGGCGCGTCCGTGGCGCCGACCTGCCCGTCGCGGACGGCGCGGAACTTCGCCAGTACGGTGGCGATCAGCTCCGGCACGCGGTCCTCGGCGAGGTACGCCCGGGCCTGCTCCCGGTTCAGGCCGACCAGCGCCTCGGGGTCGACGTTCGTCAGGTAGCGGTCGACGACCAGCCGCACGGAGGGATCGCGGGCGGCGTCGTAGCGGACGATCGGCCGGAAGAACCCGACCCGCCCGCCGCGGCGGGCGGCCAGTTCGCAG
>NZ_JBINJD010000019.1:0-49629 GCF_043951915.1 Alienimonas sp. DA493
CCGGGCGGCCCGCTGCCTGGCCCGGGAGACGACCGCCGACGTCGGCACGACGATCAGCGAGCCGACCGAACGCGCCCGCCCCGACGCCGCCGCCGTGCTCGCCGCCAACGCCGCCCGCGTGCAGGAGGCGCTGCGGAGCCTGGAAGAGTGGTCGAAGACGGAGGACCCGCAGCGGGCCGCGACGATCGAGAGCCTGCGTTACCGCGTCTACACCTTGGAAAAGCGGGTGCTGGCGGCGTCCGCCCGGCCGTCGCTGGGGCCGTGGCGGGTTTACCTGCTGCTGACCCGCTCCGCCTGCCGGCGGCCGTGGGAGGAGGCGCTGCGGGCCGCCTGCGAGGCGGGCGTCGGGCCGGTCCAGGTCCGAGAAAAAGACCTGACCGATCGGGAACTGCTGGCGCACCTCCGCGCGGTGCGGGAGATCACGGCGGCGGCGGGCGTGCCGTTGATCGTCAACGACCGGCCGGACCTCGCCCGGCTGTGCGAGGCCGACGGGGTGCACCTCGGCACGGACGACCTGCCGATCGAACCGGTGCGGGCGACGCTCGGCGAGCGGGCGCTGATCGGCGCCTCCACCCACCGCCCGGAAGACGCGACCGCGGCGCTGGCGGCGGGGGCGGATCACCTCGGCGTCGGCCCCTGCTTCCCGTCACGCACCAAAGCGTTCGAGGCGTTTCCGGGAGCCGAGTACCTCCGCTGGGCCGCGGAGAACGTGACGGCGCCGTGGTTCGCCATCGGTGGGATTGATGCAACAACCATTGAACAGGCCGCCGCGGCGGGGGCCGAACGGGTGGCGGTCTGCGGGGCGGTCTGCGGGGCGGAGGACCCCGGCCGTGCGACGGCGGATCTGCTCGCCGCCCTGCCGGACACATCATCCTCTTTGGATTGATCTGCTACACTGTCGTTCCCCCCCGGCCCGCCGCGGCCGACCCGCCCTGCCCCCTGCCCCCTGCCCCCCGGATTCCCATGGTCGCTCCGCTCCCGCGTCGCACGTTTCTCCGCGGGGCGGGAGCCGCGTTGGCTCTGCCCTGGTTGGGGGCGATGAACCCCGCGTTGGGCGGCTACCGGGCGCCGACGGGCGGGCGGTTGGCGACGCCGCCGCTGCGGAGCGCGTTCCTGTTCAAGCCGAACGGCATGCGCCCGGACCAGTGGACGCCGGCGGGCGACGGGGAGCAGTACGAACTTTCCCCGCTGCTCAAACCGCTCGCCGGGATGAAGGAGAACTTCTCCGTGCTGGAGAACCTCTGGAACGAGCAGGCCGTCGGCCGCAACGGGCACTGGCCGAAGATCCCGGCCTACCTGTCGGGCGGCTACGTCGTCCGGACCAGCGGCCGTGACCTGGACATGGGCGGCCAGACGGCCGACCAGGTTCTCGCGCAGGAGCTCGGCGACCGGACCCCCCTGCCCAGCCTGGAACTGGGCGTGGACGAGGCCTACAGCGGCGTCGACAACATCGGCGGCGGTTTCACCCGCATCTACGGCTCCCACATCGCCTGGCGGGACCGGCACACGCCGGTGCCCAAGGAGATCGTCCCCCGGCTGGCCTTCGACCGCCTGTTCCGCACCGGCCCCGGGTCCCCCCGGCAGAGCGGCCCGCCGGTGTCCGGCTTCACGACGAAGCAGCCGGCCGTTGCGGAGAGCCTCGCCACCGACGACACCTCCGTGCTCGACCTCGTGCTGGACGATGCCAAGGACCTGCGGCGCAAAGTCGGCGTGGAGGACCGCTCCAAGCTGGACGAGTACCTCACCAGCGTGCGGAGCGTCGAGACCCGCATCGCGAACGCCCTCAAACCGCAGAAGCGTTGGATCAACGAGGGCCGCTTCGACGTCCCCCGCCCCGGTCCCGGCATCCCGGAGGACTTCACGGAGCACACCCGGCTGATGCTGGATGTGCTCGTGCTCGCCTTCTGGACGGACACCACCCGGGTGGCCACCTACATGTTCGGCAACGCCCAGACCGGGCGAAACTTCTCGTTCCTCGACGGCGTGAGCGGCTCCTACCACTCGCTCTCGCACCACAAGAACGAGCCGAAGGGGATCGAAACGTACGTCAAGATTAATGCGTGGCACTCCGTCCAGCTGGCCTACCTGCTGGAGAAGATGAAGGGCCTCAAGGAGGCCGACGGCACCCTGCTGGACCACTCGCAGGTGTTGTTCGGCTGCACGATCAAGGACGGCAACGCCCACCAGGAGCACGACCTGCCGATCCTGCTGGCCGGCGGCGGCAACGGCGCCTATCGGCCCGGCCGCCGGGTGCGGTTCGAAAAGGACACCCCCCTCTGCAACGTGCTGCTGCGGATGCTGAAGACGGCCGGGGTCGAGCGGGACGCCTTCGGTGACAGCACGGCCGTCGCCGAGAACCTGTAACCGGGCGAGAGCCTCTCGCCGGGCCTCCCGCCGCGCACCGGCCGGCGACCGCGGCGCCGCCCCGGCGTGCGCCGCCTCGGGGCGAACCCGCGGCGGGGCCGACGCCGCTCCCTGCGGAGACGTTTCATCGAGGCTCTACATCGGAATCCTCGCATGGTACACTTCAGGCCCCGCCGATGCGTTCACGCGTCGCTTTTCCCGCCTGCACTGACTGGGACCCCGCATGCCCCGCACCGCGATCGCGCTGGGACTCACGATCGTCGCCGCCGGGGGCGGGACGTCGGCTAACGCGGCGGACCCGGCGAAGCTGGAGTTCTTCGAGACGAAGATCCGGCCCGTCCTGATCGAGCGGTGCCTGGATTGTCATGGGGCGGAGGCCGATCCGCCGGACGGCAACCTGCGGCTCGACTTGAAGGCCGGCTGGGAGATCGGCGGGGACAGCGGCCCAGCCCTGACGCCCGGCGACCCGGACGGCAGCGTGCTGATGGAGGCGCTGCGGTACGAGACCTACGAGATGCCGCCGGACGAGAAGCTGCCGGCGCACGTCATCAAAGACTTTGAAACCTGGATCGCCGGCGGGGCCGTCGATCCTCGCGACGGGGCGCTGGACGCCCCGGACGACGCCCCCGCCGCAGCGATCGACGCCGATGGCTGGACCTATCAAACGCCCGTCGCCGAACCGGTCCCGGCCGTCGAGAACGAGGCGTGGCCGCGGACGCCCGTCGATCGGTTCGTGCTGGCGAAAGCCGAGGCTGCCGGGTTGACTCCCGCCGCGGACGCCCGCCCGGAGGTCGCCTTCCGCCGGCTCCATTTCGACCTCAGCGGCCTGCCGCCCGCCCCCGAGGCGCTGGCGGCGTTCCTCGACGATCCGAGCGAAGCGCGTTGGGCGGCGACCGTCGATCGGCTGCTCGCCTCGCCCCGGTTTGGCCAGACCTGGGGCCGGCACTGGCTGGACGTGGCCCGCTACGCGGACACCAACGGCAGCGACTTCAACGCGACCTGGCCGGACGCCTGGCGCTACCGAGACTACGTCATCGACTCGTTCAATGAGAATCGGCCCTACGACCGGTTCCTCACGGAGCAGATCGCCGGCGACCTGCTGCCCGCGGAGACCGACGAGGACCGCGTCCGGCAGAACGTCGCCACCGGCTTCCTCGCCCTGGGCACGAAGATGCTCTCGGAGCGGGACAAGGTGAAGCTGACGATGGACGTCGCCGACGACCAGATCGACACCGTCGGTCGGGCGGCCCTCGGGCTGACGCTGGGCTGCGCCCGCTGTCACGATCACAAGTTCGACCCCATCCCGACGCGCGATTACTACGCGCTGGCCGGCATCTTCGCCTCCACGAAGACGCTGGACGGCGAGATCCAGAAGTACGTTTCCGACTTCGTCCGCGTTCCGCTGCCGGAGGACCCCGAGGCGACCGAGGCCCGGGAGGCCCACGCGGCGCTCGTCGCCGAGGCGGAGGCGGCCGTGAAGGAGGCGAAGGCGGCGCTGAAGGGGCTCGACCTCTTTCCGGCCGGTTCGGTGGTCGTGGACGACGAGGACGCGAAGACCGTCGGCCAGTGGCGGCAGAGCACGTACTCGAAGCCCTTCCACGGCCGCGGGTATCTCGTGGCGGAGGGCGACGGGGCCGCGGCGACCTTCGCCGCCGAGTTGCCCGCCGCCGGGGTGTGGGAGGCCCGATTGCTCTACGCCGCCGACGGGAACCGGGCCTCCAACGTCCCGGTCGTCTTCCAGACCCCCGACGGCGAGACGGAGACGATCCTCGACCAGCGGAAACCCGGAGCCGAGCCCGGCCCGTCGGCGGCGGTGGGCGAGTTCGACGCGGCCACCGACGGGGCGCAGGTCGCGGTGGTGGTGAAAAACGACGGCGCCGACGGCTTCGTGCTCGCCGACGCGGTGGTGTTCGTCCCCGTCGGCAGCGAGTCCGGCGCCGACCCCGCCGCGGTGCAGGTGGCCCAGGCCGCCGTCGACCGGGCCGAGAAACGCCTGAAAGACCTGCAGAAAAACGCCCCGCCGGGGCCCCCCACCGCCTTCGGCGTGACGGATCTGCCGGCGGACGAGGCGGGCGACACGGCGATCCGCATCCGCGGCGAGGCCCGGCAGGAGGGCGACGTGGTGCCCCGCGGCTTCCTCTCCGCCTGCGGCGGCGGTCCGGCGGAGATCGAAACCGGCAGCGGACGCCTCGAACTGGCCGAATGGATCACCCGGCCGGACCACCCGCTGACCGCCCGGGTGTTCGTCAACCGCGTCTGGTCGCACCTGTTCGGCCGCGGGATCGTCGCCACGCCGGACAACTTCGGCGCCCTCGGGGTCCCGCCGACGCACCCCGCACTGCTGGACCGGCTCGCGGTCGAGTTCGTCGCGGACGGCTGGCGGATCAAGCCGCTGGTGCGTCGCCTCGTGATGAGCCGCACCTATCGACTCTCCTCCGTCCATCCGGACGCCGCGGAGATCGATCCGAACAACGACCTCTTCGCCCGGGCGAACCGCCGCCGCCTCACCGCGGAGGCGCTGCGGGACACGACGCTCCACCTCGCCGGGCTGTTGGAGGAAGCCCCGCCGGGCCGCTCCCCGGTCGCTGGGCAGCCGACGATCGCCAAGGCGATGGAGGTCGACGACGAGACGGTCCGCAGCGTGTATCTGCCGCTGGTCCGCAACGAACTGCCGGACGGGCTGGCGGTCTTCGACTTCCCGGATACCGAGATGGTCGTCGGCGACCGCCCGACCACCAACGGCCCGGCCCAAAGCCTGTTCCTGTTAAACGCCCCGCAGATCCGCGAGCGGGCCGCGGCGACGGCGGAGCGTTTCCGCACCCGTCCCGGCGCGACCGAGGAGCGGCTCCGCGCCCTGTACCGGGCGACCTTCTCCCGCGATCCGCGGGAGGACGAACTCGTCCGCGTCGCCGCCTACCTGGACGCCGCCGCGGACCGCGACGGGGAGGAGGCGGCCTGGAAGGACCTCGTCCACGTGCTGTTCTGCTCCGCCGAGTTCCGCTTCCTCGACTGACCGTCCTCGCTCCCTTCCCTCCGAGACGCATGCACGCCCGCGATCCGCACGCCTGCCATGACTTCGCCCCGGCGACGACTCGCCGGGAGGCGCTGCGCACGCTGGGGGCCGGCTTCGGCTCGCTGGCGCTGGGGGGGATGTGCGCCGACCTCACCGCCGCCGAGGCGGTCGCCGGCCCGGTGGCGGCCGGTTCGCGGACGCATCACCCGGCGAAGGCCAAGCGGGTGATCTTCCTGTTCATGCACGGCGGCCCCGCCCAGATGGACACCTTCGAGGAGAAGCCCCGACTTTCGAAGGACGACGGCAAAACGCTTCCCCCCCGCCCCGGCGCGCTCAAGTTCAACGACGCCAGTTCCACGTTGCTGGGCAGCCCGTGGAAGTTCCGGCGGTACGGCGAGTGCGGCAAGGCCGTCAGTGAGCTGTTTCCCCACGTCGCGGAGCACGTGGACGACATCGCCTTCCTCCACGGGATGCACAGCCGCGGCCAGAGCCACGGGCAGGCGGTTTGCATGCTGCACACCGGCAGCGACAACCTCCCCCGCCCCAGCGTCGGTTCCTGGGTGAGTTACGGCTTAGGCACGGAGAACCGCGACCTGCCGTCCTTCATCTCCCTCGCCCCGCCCTCCAACCACGGCGGCCCGCGGAACTACGGCCCGGCGTTCCTGCCGGCGGAGCACCAGGCGACCGCCATCGGCCGGGCCGGCAACCTCGGGTCCGGTCGCGTCCAGCACCTCGCCCGTCCCGTGAGCTTGTCGGAGCAGCGTCGGGCGGACCAGCTCGACCTCCTGGCGGACCTGAACGCCGGCTACTCCGGCCGCATCGCGGGGGTCTGCGGCGAGGCCGACGCCGCCGTGGAGGGGGCGATCCGCGGGTTCGAACTGGCCCACCGGATGGCCGGCGTCGCCCCGGAGGTCCTCGACCTGTCGAAGGAGACGAAGGAGACGCAGGCGCTCTACGGCGTCGGTCAGAAGCCGACCGACGGCTTCGCCAAGCAGTGCCTGCTGGCCCGCCGCCTGTGCGAGGCCGGCGTGCGATACGTGCAGGTTTCCACCGGGTACAGCTGGGACCAGCACGGCAACCTGAAGAAGGGCCATGCGGCGAACGCTGAGAAGGTGGATCAGCCGATCGCCGCCCTGCTGGCCGATCTGAAACGCCGCGGCCTGCTGGAGGACACGCTGGTCGTCTGGGGCGGGGAGTTCGGCCGCACCGCGACCGCCCAGGGCAAGGACGGCCGCGATCACAACCCCGGCGGCTTCACAATGTGGATGGCCGGCGGCGGGGCGAAGGGCGGCGTCAGCCACGGCGCCACCGACGAGTTCGGCGCCTACGCCGAGGTCGGTCGCACCCACATGCACGACCTGCACGCCACGATGCTGCATCTGCTCGGGCTGGACCACGAACGCCTCACCTACCGCCACGCCGGCCGCGACTTCCGCCTCACCGACGTCGCCGGCCGGGTCGTGCACGAGGTGATCGGTTGATATCCAATCGACGGAAGTTCTGCTCCTCCCCTTTCTTGCTTCCGGAAAATGCCCAAGAAAACGCCCGCAGAGATCGCAGCACGCCGTGAGCGGCGCCTCAAAGCAAAGCAGGATCGGATTCGTCAGAAGCGCGTAACTCAAGCGGTGCGACTTGGCACCCTCGATTCGCGAGATGCGGAACGGGAACTCAATCGTGAGCAGAATGAGGCTGACGAGAGGAGCAACCGGGCCTCTCAAAGCGTCTGGTCTCGAGCAATTGGGCTATTCCGCTAATACGGTTCCCGTTGGACCGTATTAGGGCGGCGATAGTTCAGGCTTGTAGTGGCCGGCCGGTCAACGGCCCGACCTCACCACCACCGCATGCCGTACTCGCCGAGAGCGTCGGCGGCCTCCGCGGCAGTGCGATCCGCCAGCAGCTCCTCAATGCGGTCCCGGTTGCGGGCGAGCATCCGGTGGAATTGGACCTCCGCGAGTTGGTAGCGATTCAGCTCGCCCAGCGGGCCGGACGGCTTCTCCACGGGGGAGGACTCCCCACGGGTGCGGGTGCGGGTGCGGGTGCGGTATCGCGGGTGATCGAGCGCCTCTTCGGCCAAGACCATTCGACCCGCGACGCCGCGGGCGGCGATCTCGTTGTCGCTGTGCAGCAGCGGTTCCAGGGCGAGCAGCCCGCCGAGGTCGATCTCGTGGTTGCCGATCAGCACCAGCGGGGCCGGGGCGCCGGCGCGCACCCGGGCGGCGTTGTAGGAGTGGGCGATCCAGTCGATCGGGGCCAGCAACCCCACGAGTGCGACCAGGGCCGCGATCCGCAGTTGGCGGCGGACCAGCCAGGCGAAGCCGTGGTCCCGGGCGATCTTCACAACCACCGCGGCGAACCCGCCGGCGACGGCGGCGATCCCGAGGAAGCCCACGATGCGGAGGCGGGAGAGGCCGTTGAAGTCCACGTAGATCAGCAGGCGGTTGCAGACGGCGGCGACCAACAGGAAGTTCAGCCCGCTCCAGACCCACGCCAGCCGCCGGACGCGGTCCGCCCGCGGGTCGGCGAGCAGCGAGCCGCGGAACAGCGCCGACAGCAACGCCGTGGCGGTCGCCAGGGCGACGGTCAGCCACGCCGCCCCCTCGTGGGCGTAGCCGGCATAATAGAAGCCCTCCGGGAAGTCCCGGCGCCACAGCGTGAGGAACTCGAACGGCAGGTAGGCGGCGAACACTCCCACCACGACCAGCAGCGTGTTCCGCACCGCCGGGTAGGCGACGGAGTCCGCCGGGGCGGCCCGCCGTCGCTGCGTTCGTTGCCGGGTCTCCAGCTTCGCCAGCGGATCGAGCAGCGATTCCCGCACCAACGGCCGCAGCAACCCAAGCGTCGCCCCACCGACGAGGACCCACAGGAACGCCTGCACCGGACCGGGCACGACCCACCGGAGGGCATCCCCAAAGCGGGCGGAGACCCGGGCGACCCACTCGCCCACCGTCGCTTTCAGGTCCGGGTTGGCGAGCAGAAACAGCCCCGCGAACGCCAGTCCGGCCGCGATCGGCAGCAGCACGCTCCACGGCCGGGACGCGGCGGTCGGCTCGCCGTCGGACCCGGCCGGCGGGGCGGCTCCGGGGCAGCGTTCCGGAGCCGGGTCCCGTTGGAGCAGGTGACGGCTGTTGAGGACCGCGGCCGCGGCGGCGGGGAGGGTCTGCAGCCAGAAGACGGCGACGTCCAGCGTCCACGCCGGCCGCCCGCACCGGGTCAGGGCGAGGGCGGCGAGTAGCACGAACCCCGCGGCGACCGCTCCGCCCCAGCCCAGCCAGACGAGTCGGCCCGTCGTGAGGATCAGCAGCCCGGCGACGACGGCGAACCCCCGCCAGTTCGCCCCCCGGAAGGGCGAACCGAGGGCGATCAGCGGCACGCCGCCCAGCAAAAACAGCCCGGCCGCCGCGTACCCGCCGGTGCGGTAGATCAGCAGGTCGAACAGCGCCGCCGCGGCGAGGGCCGCCAGCGGCTCCCGCACCGTCGCCGGCGGATCGGGGACCGCCGCGGGGGCCGGGTCTCCGAACAGGTCGGCGGGTTCTTCGGGAGAGGACATCGGCGCTTTCCGAGGCGAACCCGGCGAGTCTACCGCCCCGCCCCGTCCGTCCGCGAACCGCCCCGCGGGAGTTCTCGGAGGAGGTCCCGCTGCTCCGGGAGCGGTTTGACGAGTTCCGTCAGAGCCCTCCGAAGCCGCGGCAGATCGGCGGCGGTGTCCACGTCGAAGGAGACCGGTTCCTCCGCCAGCGGGCCCAGCGGGGCGAGGGCGGCGGCGGTCTGGGCGGCAGTGGCGTCCGAGCTGTAGGTGACGGAGAGGAACGCCGATCGCGGGATCGGGCGGCGGCCGCCGAGCAACCAGTAACCGCCGTCCGTGCAGCGGCCGAGGCGGAAGTCCGCCGGCTCCCGGCCGTCCCGCAGCGCCGCGGCCGGGCGGAGCAGCGACTCCGGCGCGTGGTGCGGCGAATCGCAGCCGATCAGCAGGACCGCCGGCCGCTCCGTGATCAGTGCGGAGTACACCGTGTGCAGCCGTTCGCCCAGCCCCCCGGTTCCCTGCCCCACGGTGCGGCGGCCGGTCCAGAACGGGTCGTCCCGGGCGTCCGGCTCGGCGACCGCCCAGATCACCTCCACCGGTCCGCGGGCCGCGGCGGCGTCCGCGACGGCCGCGGTCGCGGCGAGGCTGGCCCGGTAGAAGTCCTCCGCGGCCTCCGTCCCCACGTCCGCGGCCAGCCGCGTCTTCGCCGGGGTGCGGCCGGGCGTCTTGGCGAAGACGACGAGGGCGGCTCGATCGTGCTGGCTCATCGGCCCCGCACCCACGCCCACCACTGCGGAACGGCCTGCCAGACGGTGAGCCGCAGATGCGTCGCCGTCGTGCAGGCCCAGCCGTGGTTGCGGTACTTGCGGGCGCTGGTGACGACCGCCGCCGGCAGTTCGACCGGCGTCGCCCCGGCCCGGCGGGCGGCCCAGACGAACAGGTGCCCCTCTCCGTAGGGCGCCGATTCGTCGAACCCGCCCAGCTCCTCCCACAGCGGGCGGGGAACCATCAGCCCCTGATCGCCGAACGGCATGCCGAACCGTCGGCTGCGGAGGTTCGCCGCCCAACCGTTGAGCCGCGTCAGCGGCGGTCCGTCGGCCGCGAAGGCGAGCCGCAGATAGCCGACCGCCCGGCCCAGCGTGCGGCCCCGCTCCGCGGCGGCCCGCAGGGCGGCGGGGCTGAGGCGGCTGTCGGCGTGCAGGAACCACAGCGTGTCGCCGTCGGCCGCCCGGGCGGCGGCGTTGAGTTGGCCGGCCCGGTTCGCCCGGGGGACCGCGATCCATTCCACCCCCTCCGGCAGGCCCTCCGGACGGGGGCCGAGTCCGCCGCAGGTCACGCGGCCGCCGGCCTCCCGCAGCGGGCGGAGGTCCTCCAGCAGGCCGCGCCACGCGTCCTCCCCCGGACCGACGGGCACGCAGACGCTCACGCCGTGGGCCCACCCTGTCGCCTTTGTGGGAGTCGGCCGGCGACGGGGGGCGGCGACGGGGAGCATCGGGGCGACATCGGAGATCAACGCGGTTCGCCCCGCAAGCCTGGGCGCCGAAAGGGGGCGCCGGCCGCCCGGCGGCGTTCGCGGCCGAAGGGGGCCGGTTCAAGCGGTTCGACCGGTTCGCCCGAAGATGACGACGGGACCCGTTTCGGCCGGCGATCCCGCCCCGCGCCCACTCCGACGGACTCAAGATGACCGCCCGCTCTGCACTTCGCATCGGCCGCGGCGCCGCTCGGCTGGCGTCGGCGGGGAGGCGTGGATTGTCAGCGGCAGCGTGGATTTTGGGGCTGGCGACGGTCGTCGCGGCGACGGGCTGCCAGGCGCTGCACCCGCTGGACGGCGTGCCGGCGGAGACGCTGGCGGACAGCTTCCGCACCCCGGTCCGCAGTCCGCGGCGGCCGATCGACCCGTCGCTCCTCGGCCAGCCGCGGCCGTCGGTCTACCGGCTGGACACGGGCGACGTAATCGGCGTGTTCGCCCCCGCCCTGTACGGCGACGGGGGACTCGGCAGCCCGCCGGTGGTCGTTGCGGAGACGACGCTCAACCTCATCCCCGGCCAGGGCTTCCCGCATCAGGTCGGTCGCGACGGCGCCCTGCACCTGCCCTTCCTCGGTCCGGTGCTGGTGCGGGGATTGACGTTGGAGGAGGCCCGCGGGCGGATCGTGGATCTGATTCGCACCCAGTTCGAGATCGACCGCGCCAAGGAGGACCCCATCGTCCTGCTGAGCGTGCTCAAGGAGCGGACGATCTCCGTCGTCGTGTTCCGCAACGAAACCGGTCCGGACGGGGCCGTGGACAACAGCGTCGCGGGCCAGGGGGAGCGGTTCGACGCCCCGACCGGCGAGGTGGTCGAACTGCCGGCCTACCAGAACGACGTGCTGCACGCGCTCGCCGCGACCGGCGGCACGCCCAGTCTGGAGGGGGACGTCTGCGTGACCGTCGCCCGGGCCGGCGGCCTGCGGCTGACCGGCTGCGGCCCGGCCGGCGGCTGCCGGCCGGCGGGAAGTCTGGCGGCGGACGGGCTGGCAGTCGGGCCGATCGGCGGGCACAGCGCGGGACCGGCGCCGGGGCCGACGCTCGCCGCCCCGCCGACGGTGGACGGGCCGCACGTGATCAAGATCCCGATGCAACTGCTCCCCGGGCAGGCGCCGGGCTTCTGCCACTCCGACGTGATCCTCAAGGACGGCGACGCGGTCTACGTGGACAGCCGGACGAAGGACGTGTTCTACACCGGCGGCCTGCTGGGACCGGGCAGCTTCCGCCTGCCGCGGGACGAGGACCTCGACGTGCTGGAAGCCCTCGCCGTGGTGCAGGGCCAGCGGCCGAGCGTCGGCACGACCCGAGCGCTGACCGGCAACAGCGTGCTGTCGCGGGACGTGACCGCCGGCGCCAGCAGTCTGATCATCCTGCGGGAACGCCCGGACGGCACCCGGTTGCGGATCGAGGTGGACCTGCGGGACGCGGTGGTCGATCCCCGTCAGCGGATCCTCATTCGGCCGCAGGACTACCTGATCCTCCAGTACCGGAAGGGCGAGGCAGTCCTCGCCGGCTTCGAGCGGTTCTTCATCGAGGGCATCGTGCAGGGCGTTTCGACCGGCCTCTTCTTCAACAACTGACGGCGGTCGAACGCGGATCGACGGGAGACGAACAGCGATCGCGGACCCCCGAGCGGGGGGGCCGCGGGGGCGGGCGACCGGCGTAACCGGCAGCGTTTCCGAAACGAAACGAGCTCTCGCAACCCCCCGCCTTGCGGCGTGAGCTAGGTTGCTGCGTCGGCTCCCCCGCGCCCGGCCACGACGGCCCGGCCCGCGGGTCGTTGCGGGTCGGCCTCGCCCCGCCGGTTCGCCCCACGACCGCCCCGCCATGCACGCTTCGTCCCGCTCCCCGCACGACCCGGCCTCCCTTTCCCCGCCCCACGGCGACTCGCAGGTCGATTCGCACGAACAGCCGCAGGCGTTGCGGTTGGTCGCCGACGTGCTCGGCGCCGTGCGGGCCCACTGGCGGGTCGCGGCGCTGTTCTTCGTCGTCGCCAACGCCGCGGTGCTGGCGGGCATCATGCTCTGCCCCCGGAGCTACGTCTCCGAGGCGAAGTTCCGCGTGAATCCGGGTCGGGAGACGGCGAGCCTCGACCCGTCCGTCACCGCCGGCTCCAACCAGATCAGCCTGTCGCAGACGAACCGCGAGCAGGATCTCAACACCGCCGTAGACGTGCTGAACAGCCGGGCGGTGCTCGCCTACGCGGTCCGGCGGATCGGCCCCGAGCCGATTCTGGAGGGCTACGTCCCCGCCGAGGACGAGGTCGCCGACGACGTCGGGGACGCCCTCGACCCGGAGGCCGCCCGCATCGACCCCGGCCCGCTGGCGGCGCTGGGCCTGTCCGACCCGGTCAGCCGTTTCGAAAAAGCGGTGCAGGCTGTCGGCGAGATGATGGAGGTGATCTCCAACAAAAAGTCCGACGTGATCAGCGTCTCCGTCGAGGCGGAGAAGCCGGCCCTCGCCCAGCGGATCTGCGCCGAGATCGTCGCCGGCTTCCGGCAGAAATACACCGACGCCAGCGAGATCGAGGGCTCCAGCGAATTCTTCGCCGAGAAGGCCGACGAGGCCAAAGCGGACCTCGACCGCACCGCGGCCCTGCTGGCCGAGGAACTGAACGCGCTGGGCATCTCCACGGTCGAGGGCCGCCGTCAGCAACTTCAGGAGGAACTCAGCCGCCTCAGCGCCGAGGAGATGGACCGCCGCAAGGCGCTGGAGGGCACCCTCGCCGAGGTGGCCGGGTACGAGCGGGTGCTCGCCGACACCCCGCAAACGATCGACGCCGGCAAGATGTCCAATCCCGCCACCGGCGCCCCGGACACGCTGCGGAAGGAGATCGCCGATCTGGAGGCCCGCCGGGAGAAGATCGTCCGCGAGACCAGCGCCAAAGCCCCCGGGGCCGTGCGGCTGGAGCGGGAGATCGCCGCCGCCGAACGGCTGCTGGAGGACCTGACCGCCGAAAGCGACCAGACGACGACCGCCGCCAACCCGGTTTGGCAGGACCTGACGAAATCCCGGCTGACGGCCCAGGCGAAGGCGGAGGGCCTGCGGGCCGAACTCGCGGCGATTCGCTCCCAGTTGGACGCCGCCCGGCAGGCCGTCGCCGAGCTGAACGAACGGGAGAGCCGCATCCTCGCCCTCCAGACGGAGCGGGACGAATCGGCCAAGAGCCTCGCCAAGTACGTCCAGAACCGGGAACTCACGAAGGTCGCCGACGAGATGGGCGCCCAGCGGATCTCCAGCGTGAACGTCTTCCAGGAGCCGACCTTCAGCGCCAAGCCGGTCGCGCCCAAGAAGCGGCTGATCGCGTTGGCCGGGCTGGTGTTCGCCGGCTTCGGGGCGCTGGGGCTCTGCCTGGCGCTGGAGTACCGCCGCGTCTTCTTCCCGGACGGGCACGACGTCTCCGCCGCGGCTCACGCCGGCAACGGGTGGGCCGACCCGTCGGCCGTCGCCGCTCCCGCGGCGGCCGCGGGCTATGGCGGCGGGAACGGGCGGCCGGCGCCGGCCTTCGCCGCCCCGGCGGGATTGGAGCCCTCGGCGCCCTCCTCGCTGGCGACCGATCGCCCCCGCTGAAAGCGTCCCCCGCCGCCCGCTTCCGCGTCTTTCCTCCCCCGTCCCGATCGACACGGCAGTCGATCGGCTCCCCCATCACCGCCCGCTTCCCCCAGCGGAACCGCCGTCATGAAGCTGCCGTCCCTGTTGCGTCGCTCCGCTCCCCCGTCGCTCGACCTCCCCGGCCCGGAGGCGTTCGGGGAGAGCCTGCGGGTCGAACTGATGCGGGCCGACCGCGGTCGCAGCCGGTTCTGTCTGGCGGTGTTCGACCTGGCCCAGTGGACCGCCGCGGGCGGGGAGCGGGGGGAGGACTTCGCCGCGTACCTCGCGGAACGCCTGCGGGCCACGGACTACGCCGGCCTGCTGGGCGCCGGGCGTCTGGGGGTGATCCTGTGGGACACCGACGAGGCCGGCGCCGCCCGGTTCGTCGACAAGATTCGTCGCGACTGGGTTCCGGACCGCAGCCCGGAGGCCGTGATCTACGCCTATCCCAGCGACCGTCCGATCGGCGAGCCGCCCACCCCGGCCCGCAAGAGTTCCGCCCTGCCGCAAGGGTTCGTCGAGGAGAACGCCGATGGAACCGCTGGTTCGTCCGGCCGCGGCGGGGACGAGACCGCAGCGGACTCGAACGAGGGGCCTGACGACCGCGACGACGACGATCCGCCGCCGGTGCCGGTGTTGCCGTTGGAGGAGGTGCTGCTCTGTCCGTTGCCGCGGTGGAAGCGGGCCGTGGACGTGGGCGGGGCGGCGCTCGGGCTGATCGCGCTCTCCCCCCTGCTCTTGGCCGTCGCCGCGGCGGTGAAGCTGACGAGCCCCGGCCCGGTTCTGTTCCGTCAGACGCGGGACGGGCTGGGCGGCCGCAAATTTCAGATCAACAAGTTCCGCACGATGGTGCCGGACGCCGAGGCCCTGAAGGACGGGCTACGGTCGCAAAGCGAGCAGGACGGCCCGGCCTTCAAGATGGAGCACGACCCCCGCGTCACCCCGCTGGGCCGCTGGTTGCGGAAGACCTGCATCGACGAGCTGCCCCAGCTCTGGAACGTGCTGGTGGGCGACATGTCGCTGGTCGGTCCGCGTCCGCTGGACAGCAAGGAGATGGCCCGAACCGGCTGGTGGGAACGTCGGCGGCTGCTCGTCACCCCCGGCCTCACCTGCATCTGGCAGGTGGACGGCAAGAGCAAGGTCACCTTCAAGGAGTGGATGCGCATGGACATCCGCTACATGCACCGCCGGACCTTCGCGGGGGATCTCGGCCTGATTTTGCGGACCGCCTGCAACATCGCGATGCACCGCGGCTCGCACTGACGCAGGGTTGCCCGTCGCCCCGGCGTCCCGTTCCCGTCCGTCTTCGCCCCCGCATGAGTTCGTCATGGCCGCCGTCGCCTCCCTCGACGATCTGCCGCCCGGCTTCGTCCCCGCCGTGCCGATGACGCCTGACGCCGTCCCGCCGCGGCCGGTCCCGCCGGACTGCGGCTCGGCGGACGCGGCGTCGCTGCGGTTCCCGCTCGACTCGCCGGCCCCGCCGAAGACCGAGGCGCTGCGGAGTTGGCTGACGCCGCGGCTGGCCCTGCCGTTCGGCCCACTGGCGGATCGAACCGCGATCGGCGGCGCCGGGGCGCTGATGTATCACCGCTTCGCCGACCGGGTCCCCGGTCTGCCGAAGCCGACCTGGAACGTGCCGCCGGCCCGGTTGCACGCCCAACTTTCCGGCCTGTTGGACCGCGGCTATCGGGCGATCCGGCTGGAAGAGGTGCTGGACTGCCTCGCCGCCGGGGAGCCGACCGATCCGAAAACGTTCGTCGTCACTTTGGACGACGGCTACCTGAACAACCTCACCCGCGGACTGCCGATCTTCGAGGCCCTGCGGGTGCCCGTCACGCTGTTCGTGGCGACCGGCTACCTGGGCTCCAGCGGCCCGTTCCCCTTCGACGACTGGGCTGGCAAAGGTTGCCCGACCGCCCCCCGGGAGAGCTGGGCGCCGATGAACCACGACGAACTGCGGCGGTTCGCCGACAGCGATTACGTCTCGCTCGGCGCTCACACGCATACGCATCAGGACTTCCGCGGTCGGCCGGAACTGTTCGCCGCAGACGTCGCGGAGTGCTGCCGCGTGCTGCGGAACCGTTACGGCGTGGAGCGGCCGGCGCTGGCGTTCCCCTACGGCACGCGGGAGCGGGGCTTCAGCGGGGGCGAACTGAAAGCCGCCGCGGAACGCACCCCCGTCCGCTGCGGCCTCACGACGGCCGACGAGAGCATCCGGATCGGGGCGGATCCGTTCGACCTCGGCCGGTTCACCGCGACCGCCGCCGACACCGCCGCGACGCTCGCCGCCAAGCTGGACGGCCGCTTCGGCGCGTTGAAGCGGCTGCTCGGGCGTGACGGGGCTCCCGCCGTGACGAAGCGGAGCCTCACGACGCCGGCGAAGCCGGACCGCACGCCGGCCGACGGGGGGCGCTCGTGAGCCTGCTCGCCCCCCCCGCCCCGGGTCGCTCCGACACGCCGACGTACGCCGGTCCCGCCGACCTCGCCGACTCCGATCACGACATGGCGGCGTTCCCGTACGACGAGGAGCCGCTCGCCGCGATCAGTCTGCAGCCCCCCGCCCGCAACGAAGCGAAGACGGCGGAGGGAGACGCGCCGGGCTGCGCCCTCCCCCCGCCGACGGCGGAGCGGGAGGACTGGCTGGTGGCGTTTTGCGCCCGGTTCCTCGGGCGGGAACGGGCTCGGGCGGCGTTGTCGATCGGCGATCAGGCGATCGTCAGCGGGACGAACTTCGTCACCTCCGTGCTGATCGGCCGGGCCGCGGGCAAGGAGGCGCTGGGCGTCTACCTGCTGGCGCTCTGCCTGATCCAGTTCGTGCGGGGCGTGCAGGAACAGACGGTCTACGGGCCGTACCTCATCTTCTGCCACAAGCGGAAGGGGAGCCGCCTAGCCCGCTACGCCGGCAGCGTGCTGACCCACGAGGGCCTCTGGCTGCTGGCCACGGCGCTGGGGCTGACCGGCCTCGCCGTCTACCTGAACCTCGGCGGGGAGCCGTCGGGGCTGAGGGAAACGAGCTGGGTCCTCATCGCCGCGGCGCCGCTGATTCTGTTCCGGGAGTTCGCCCGGCACATCGCCTTCGGCCACTTCCGCAGCGGGACGGCGGTGGCGCTGGACGTGGGCGTCGCCGTGCTCCAGATCGCCGGGCTGGGCGCCCTGTCCCTGTGGGGGGCGCTCGACGTGCCCAGCGCCTTCGGGATTATGGGAGCTGCTTGCCTGCTGGTGTGCTGGCCGTGGTGCCTACGGTTCGCCCGGGGGGTGCGGTTCCGGGCGAAGGCCGTGGCGACCGATTGGCGCCGGAACTGGACGTTCGGCCGCTGGGCCCTCGCCACCCACCTGCTCCACGGGGCGAGCAGCTACCTGATGCCCTGGGTCGTCGCCCTGGTGGACGGCGAGGCGGCGACGGGCATCTTCGCGGCCGGCTCCACGTTGGTGGGGATCGCCAACATGTTCGTGCTCGGGCTGGCCCACTACGTCTGCCCCAAGGCGGCGGAGCGGTTCCACGAGGACGGCGTGCCCGGCCTCCGTCGGGTGCTGCGGGGGGCCACGCTGGTCTTCTCCGCGGCGCTCGGCCCGTTCGTGCTGATCTGCTGGGCGTTCGGGGACGAGCTGGCCGCCCTCGTATTCACCGACGCCTTCGCCGGCGCCGGCATGGTGCTGACGGCGCTCGCCGTGAACATGTGGGCGAACGCCCTCTCGATGACCTGCGGCAACGGCCTGTGGGCGGTCGAACGACCGGACGCCAACTTCAGCGCCGACGTGCTGAGTCTGGTGATCGTCGGCCTCTGCACCGCGGCGCTGATCGGAGCCTACGGCGTGGTCGGGGCGGCGGTCGCCATGGCGATCGGCGGCTGGGTGGACGTGTTCGCCCGCTACTTCGCCCTGCGGGGCGTGTTGAAGTCGCTGGAAGGCGGCGCCTCGTGACCGGCGCCCCGTCCCCCGTCGTCCGCGGGCGTGGCCTTCCCCTGCTGGTCGCGGGGACGCTCGCCCTCTGCTTCGCCGGGGCGACGCACCTGTGGGACACCTCGCTGCGGGAGAGCTACGCCCCGGACGAGCAGGAACTCGCCCAGAGCCTCAACCGCGGCGACCTGCTCCGCCGGATCGGGTTCCTCACGCTGGCCGGGGGCGGGGTTTGGGGGCTGGTCTTCGGGCGGGCGGGCCTCTGGCGGATCCCGCTGCTGTCGCGGGGCGTTGGTTTGACGGGAACGCTGCTGGCGGGGCTGTTCGGCTGGTGGGCGACCAGCACGCTGTGGAGCGACGACCCGGCCCTCACGGCCCGCCGCATCGCGGTCGTGGGGCTCTATCTGCTGGGCGTGCTCGGGGCGGCGCGGGCGCTGACCGGCCGGCAACTCGTCGTCGCCGGGGTGGCGGCGGTATCGCTGCACCTCGTCGCGGGGGTCGTGGCGGAGGTCGGCCTCGGGACCTTCACGCCGTGGCGGGCGGATCACCGGTTCAGCGGGACGATGCACCCGAACATTCAGGCCCTCCAACTGGCCGCGGGACTGTGCGGCTGCGTGGCGCTCTCCGGGTTGTTCTCCGCCAGGCGAGTCCCGGGGGAGCGGACGAACGCTTGGTGGCTGCTGTGGGGGGCCGTGCTGCTGGGCTTTTTGGTCCTGACGAAGAGCCGCACCGCGACGGCCGGGGCCGTGCTGGCGATTTCGCTGACGGGGCTGACGGCGGCGACTCCGGCCACGAAGCTGCTGAGCCTCGTCGGGGGCGTCGCCGGCGGGGCCGGCCTGCTGGTCGCCGTGCTGCTGGCCGGGGCGGACCCGACCGGGGAGCTCCGCGACGCCGCCCTGATGGGCCGCACCGAGCAGCAGAGCAGCCTCTCCGGCCGCCTGCCGATCTGGGAGGCGATTCTTCCCCACGTCGCCCGGCGCCCGTGGCTGGGGCACGGCTACGGGGCCTTCTGGAACCGGCGGCGGGTGGACGCGATCAGCGACGAGGTCGGCTGGCCGCTGTCGGCGAGCCACTCCGGTTGGATCGAGTCCGCCGCGGAGGTCGGACTGATCGGCGCCGGGCTGACGGCCGCCCTGCTGCTGTGCGGCGCCGGGCGGGCGGCGGGGGCGATCTTCGACCGGCGTCGGGCCGGCGACCCGCTGCCGGCGTTCGCCCTCTCCCTGACGCTGTTGCTGTTTGCCAACGCCTTCACGGAGGCGCTGATCCACGACGTCCGCCTCGTGCCGTTCCTGCTTTGGGCGAGCCTGGCGAAGCTCACGGTTCTTCGCGATCCCGCCGTGTCGCCGGCCCCGCCGGCGTCGGGCGGCCCGGCTGTAGCGGCGGACGGGCGGGAAACGGCCGCGATTGGAAGCGGTGGGGGCGAACCGACTCCCCCGTCGGCCGCCGCGACGCACGGTTGAGCGGGCGCGACGGCTCCCGTCGTCGGCCCGCCCTCGTACTCTCCCGCTTCTGCCCGCATGTCCGCCGCCCCCTCGCCCGCCGTCGCCGAGCCGGGAGTCGCCCCGTGGGTCGACCCGAGCCGCGTCGCCGCGGGCGGGGTCCTGTGGCGGGGACGCCTGCCGGGCGGCAAACGGCTGTTCCTCGCCGCGGCCGTGCTGGTCGGCGTGCCGTTCTTCCTCGCCGGGCAGTCTTGGTACACCAGCGCCGCGACGGCCTTCACGGAGACCGCGGAGGAGATGGAGGCCCGCGCCTCCGGCGGCAACGCCCTGCGGCAGCTCGCCTTCCTCACCCTCGGCGGCTGCGGCGTGTGGTGCCTGGCCCGCGACCGCCGTCAGCGGCCCCGGCCGCGGCCGGCGTGGTGGTCCCCGCGGGTGCCCGGCGGGAAGTTCGCCAGTCTGCTGCGGGAGTGGGCCGGCGTGGCCCAGCGGGCGCACCCGGTCGCCTGGGCGCTGGCGCTGTACCTCGGGTGGTGTTTCGCCAGCGTGCTGTGGAGTCACGAACCGGGACAGACGGTGCGGAAGCTCGTCGTGCTCGGCTGCTGGACGGCGGGGAGCCTCGGCGTGGCCCGGGCGCTGTCGCCGCGGCGGATCGTCTGGCTGGGGGTGTCGCTGCCGGCCCTGTACCTCGCCATCGGCGTGCTGGCGGAGTTGTCGCTGGGCACCTTCCGCCCCTGGTCCGGGGATTACCGCTTCGCCGGAACGATGCACCCGAACACGCAGGGGCTGACGCTCGCCAGCATGGTCGCCGGGGCGTTCGTCCTGTGGCGATCGGAACGCCGGGCGGCGGGGCGTTCCCGTCGTCGAGGGATCGGCGTCGGCTGGCTGCCGGCGCTGATCGCGGCGGGGGCCCTGTTCACCCTGCTGACGAAAAGCCGGACCAGCACCGCGGGGCTCGTGCTCTGCCTCGGTTTGCTGACGGCGATCGCCGTGCCGCCGCGGTGGCGGTTGGCGGCGGCGGTGGGCGGGGGGGCGTTCGGCGGGCTGTTCCTGCTGATCGCCCTCTCCCTCGGCGCCGACCCGCTGGGCGGCGCCCTCGACGCGGCGACGCTGGGGCGGAAGGAGCAGATTTCCTCCCTCACCGGCCGTCACGAGATCTGGGCGGAGGTCGGCCGGTTCATGGACCGCCGCCCGCTGGTCGGGTACGGCTACGACACCTTCTGGACGCCGGAGCACGTGGCGATCGTCAGCGAGAACTGCGGCTGGGGCTTGCGGGAAGCCCACAGCGCCTACCGCGACGTGCTGCTGAGCGTCGGCAAGATTGGCCTGTGGTTGCTGGTTCCCGCCCTGCTGTGGGGCTGGTTCGCCGCGGTCCGCCGCTACGCCGCGGGGGAACGCCGGGCGGAGGGCCGCCCCGGGGCGCCGGGCGTCGGAGTCGGGGAGCCGCTGGCCGGCTACGTCGCCGGGCTGCTGGCCGTCGGACTGCTGAACGCCTTCACCGAGTCGGCGATGAGCATGGTGCTCTTCACCCCGTTCCTGATCTGCTGCGGGCTGGCCAAGCTATACGTGTTCCCGCAGGAGACCGTCTCTCCCCTCCGCGGTCTGCCGCAGCCCGGCCCGGCCCGGAGCGAACCGGCGGCGCACGGGACGGAGTGAGCCGTCCCCCGAAACGGCCGCCGCCGCGCCGACCCGCGTGAACTAGGTTCGTACGACGGATCGCCCGGCCGAGACATTCCTTCCCGCAATCCCGCCATGACCGCGTTGGCTCCTCCCGCCAAGCCCGTCGCTCCTTCCCGACTCGTCGCGGAGCCCCGGCGGTCGCCGCCGGCGGCCGCGCCCCCCACGACCGCGGCGCCGACGGTCACGGCGCCGACGGTCACGGTCGTCGTCTGCACCCGCAACCGGGCGGAGGGCCTGCGGCGGGCGTTGGAGAGCCTGACGAAGCTCGACACGGCGGGGCTGGAGGTCGACGTCCTGGTCGTCGACAACGGCAGCACGGATCATACCGCCGCGGTCGTGGCGGAGATCGCGGCCGCCTCGCCGATCCCCGTGGCTCGGGTGTTCGAACCGACCCCCGGCGTGGCGAACGCCCGCCAGCGGGGCGTGACGGCCAGCCGCGGCGAGTGGATCGCCAGCTTCGACGACGACCAACTCGCCGAGCCGGACTGGCTGCGGAATCTATTGGCCCTGGCGGAGGAAAAGCAGACCCGGTTCGTCGGCGGCCGTGTCGTGTTGAGCCTGCCGGAGGAGTCCGCGGCCCGGGAGCTCGCCCCCTTCACCCGGATGCTCCTGGGGGCGAGCGTGGGGATGCCCGCCGTGCGTCGCTACGACCTCAAAACGACCCCCGGCGCCGGCAACATGATGGTGCACCGGGAGGTGTGCGAACGGGTCGGGCCGTTCGATCCTGCCCTCCATCGCGGCGAGGACACCGATTTCTTCCAGCGGGCCGTCGCCTGCGGGTTCGCCGCCTGGTACACCCCGGAGGCCGTGGTGCATCACTGCATCCCGGCCGACCGGATGAACGACGCCTACCTGTACCGCCTCTGCGACGTGATCGGGAACGGCACCGCGGAGCGCGACCGCGAACGCCACGGGCGGGCGAAGCTGGCGGCGGTCTGGCTCGCCCGGCTGGGGCAGGTCGCGCTCTCCCTGCTGCCCCGTTGGGCCTGGGCGAAGCTGCGGGGCGACGCGGAGGAGGAACGCGGCCGCCGCTGCCGACTGCGGGTCGCCCGTCGCTACCTGCGGGACGGAGCCCGATACGTGCTGGGTCTGCCGGTCGAGATCGTCTGACGAGCTCCGCGAATCCGGACCGTTGGCAGGGGTTGCCCAAATGGCACGGGCGGGGTGGCGAAATCGCCACATGCGGCGCCGACGTGACCTAGGTTCAAGCGTTCCGTTCCTCGCATCGCTCCTCGCGCCCGTGATCGACGTCGTGACCGCCCCCGGCCCCGTCTCCCGCGACGTCGCCGCCCCGGCCGCCGGGCCGATCGTCGTGCGGCCGGTCCGTGAACTGGTCCCCACGGAGGCCGCCGCCTGGGACGCCGCGGTCGACGCCGCGGCCGTGCCCACCCCCTATCTGTCCCGCGAGTTCGCCCAGCTGGTGGACCGCCTCCGCGGCGGCGTCCATGTGGCGCTGCTGCACCGCGGCGGGGACGCGCCCGGATCGGACGCCCCGACCGGCTTCTTCCCCTTCCAGACGGACGGCCGCGGGATCGGTCGGCCGGTCGGCGGGGCGATGAACGACTTCCACGGGCTGCTCGCGCCGGACGACCTGTCGGTCGATCTCTCCGCCCTGATGGCCGCCTGCCAGCTGCGGGTCTGGAACTTCGACCACCTCCTGCCGCACCCGGCCTTTGCGGGGTGCGTGGAGCGGACGGATCGCAGTCCCTACCTGGACCTCTCCGAAGGCTACGACGCCTACTACAAGGCCCGCCGCGCCGCGGGCTCCCGGAAGGTGAAGCAGATCGCCCGACTGGACCGGAAGTTCGATCGGGAACGCGGTCCGCTCACGTTCGAACCGCACGTGACGGACGTCGCCGTGCTGGACGAGCTGATCCGCTGGAAGCGGGCCCAATACGCGGCAACGGGGGTGTTCGACATGTTCACGCTCGGCTGGCCGCGGGAGTTGCTGGTCGAACTGCTCACGGCGGACTCGCCGCGGCTGACGGGGCGGTTCGCCGTGCTGTTCCGCGACGGGGAGCCGGTCGCCGGCGACCTCGGGATGCGGTGCGGTCGCGTGCTGCACAGTTGGTATTGCGCCTACGACGACGCCCACGCCGGCTACGGCCCGGGACATATCTGCACGCTCCGCACCGCGGAAGCCGCGGTCGCGGACGGGGTGACCCGGATGGAGCTCGGCAAGGGGCCGGAGGAGTACAAGCAGAGCCTCGCCAGCGACGCGCTTCCCATCGGCGAAGGGGCGATCGACGTCCGCGCCCTCGCCCCGCTGGCCCGCGGCTGGCGGCGGACCCTCCGGAGCGCCAAGGCGACGGTGGCGAACGGCCCCGCCGCGGAGCCGCTCCGCCGGGCGGTCCGCCGGGTGAAGCGCCTCGCTGCGGCGGGCGGATTCTGAGCCGCCCCCCTCCGTCGCGTTCCCCCTTCCTCGCACCGCTCCCGCCCGATGTCCGCCCCGTCCCGCCCGCCGCAGACCGCGCCGCCCCCGCCGGGCTGGTGGCAGGTCGTGCGGCCCGCGGAGTTGGGGGAGGCGGACGTCGCCGCGTGGCGGCGACTGCACCGCGAACGGCCGGAGCTGGCCAGTCCGTACTTTCACCCGACGTTCGTCCGACTCGTCGCCGCCGCCCGGGCGGCTCACAGCCGGGACGACGTGCGGGTGGGCGTCTTGCGGGAGGAAGCGAGCGGCGAGCCGATCGCCTTCCTCCCCTTCCAACGCGGCCGCTGGGGCCGGGCGACGCCGCCGGGCGGTCGGCTGTGCGATTTCCACGGCCTGATCGCCCCGGCCGACACGCGTACGACCGCCGTCGACGCCCTCCGCGGTTGCGGGCTGCGATCCTACGCCTTTCACATGCTGCCCCCGGGCCAGCCGGCGTTCGCCGCCGCGGGCGATCGGACCGAGGCCGGTTGGGAACGGGGAGGGGTACGGGTGAACCTTGCCGGCGGCTTCGACGCCTATCTGGCCCGGCGGGAGGCGGAGGGGTCGAAGCGGCACCGCAAGATCGCCCAGTTCCGCCGCCGCATGGAGCGGGAACGCGGCGAAGTGACCTTCACCTGGCAGGATACAGACCCGGAGGCTTGGGAGCGTCTGCTTCGCTGGAAGCGTGGCCAGTACGCCGCGACGGGGTTCTGCGACGTACTGGCGGCCCCGTGGGTCCGCGACCTGCTGGCCCGCTGCCGCGACGCCGACGCGGCGGACGAGCACGGGTTCGAGGGCGTGTTCTGCACGCTGCGGGCGGGCGGGGCGGTCGTCGCCGGGCATCTGCTGCTCCGCAGCGGGCCGCGGCTGCACGCCTGGTTCCCCGCCTACGATGCGGCCGCCCGCGCGTTGAGCCCGGGGAACGTGCTGATGCTCGAACTGCTGCGTCACGCGGCGGACCGCGGCGTGACGGCCCTTGATCTGGGCGCCGGGGACGAGCCGTACAAGTCGGACTACGCGACCGATCGGTTCGCCCTGCTCCGCGGCGTGGCGGAGACGCCTGGCGCCGCGACGCACGCCGTCGCCTCCGCCCGCAGGGTTCGGGACGCCCTCAAGGCCCATCCCGCCGGCGCCCCCGCCCGCCTCGCCGCCGCGTGGGTGCGGCCGCTGCGGGAACGCCACGCGCTGCGTTAGTCGCCCTGCGCAGCGCCCCTCCGACTCACCGCTCCCTCACCTGCCCCGCCCCGTGATCGATCTGCCGCTCCGCGTTTTGGCGCTCGGGTTGTTGCTGCTTTGGCTGGCGCCGGCGGCGACGTTCGTCGTGCAGGTCCTCGCCGCCCTGCTGCCGGCCCGCCGGACGGCGGAGGCGGCGGCGGGCGACGCACGGCCCGGCGGCGTCGTGCTGGTGCCGGCGCACAACGAGGGGGCGCCGATCGCGGAACAGGTCGCCGCGCTGCTGCCGCAACTCGGTCCGCAGGATCGGCTGGTTCTCGTCGCGGACAATTGCACCGACGATACCGCCGCTGCCGCCCGCCGCGGGGCGACGGGGGCCGACGGCGCCGTCCATACCGCCGCTGCCGCCCGCCGCGGGGCGACGGGGGCCGACGGCGCCGTTCATCCGCAATTCACGCTGCTGGAGCGGACCGATCCGGACCGCCGCGGCAAGGGCTACGCCCTCGACTTCGCCCTCGACCGGCTCGCCGAGGAGAGCGCCGACGGCCGGCTGCCGGCGGCGGTGTTCGTGCTGGACGCCGACTGCCGCGTCTCGCCCGGCGGGGTGCGGCGCCTGTTCGGCGCCTGCACGGCGACGGGGCGGCCGGTGCAGGCCCGCAACCTGTGCGGCGTCGATCCGCACACCGACGCCGACGCCGCCGGCCTGATGGCGGTCTCCGAGTTGGGCATGCTGTTCAAGAACCACGTGCGGCCCCGCGGCGCCGCCCGGTTGGGGCTGCCCTGCCAGTTGATGGGCACCGGCATGACGCTGCCCGGCCCGCTACTGGAGCGAAAACGGGCCGAGGCGCCGGACGGCGGCGCGTTTGGGGGAGACCTCGCCGAGGACATGCAGATGGGGGTGGACGCGACCGTCGCCGGCACGCCGCCGCTGTTCCTGGCGGACGTGCACGTCGACAGCCCCCTGCCGACGAGCCTCCGCGGATTCGACGGCCAACGCACCCGCTGGGAGCAGGGCCACCTGCAAACCCTGACCCGCGGCGTGCCCCGCCTGCTGAAGGCCGGCGTGCTGCGGGACGACCTGCGGGCGCTGGGGCTCGCCGCGGACCTCGCCGTGCCGCCGTTCAGTTTGCTGGTCCTCGGGTGGTTCGCCGTCGCCGCCGTGTTGACGTTCGTCGCCTGGTGGACGGGCTTCGTGGCCGCTCTGGCCGTGCACGTTTTCGCCGGGGCGGCGGTCGCCGCGGCGGTGGTCGCGGGTTGGGCGGTCTTCGGGCGGGAGCGGGTGCCGCTGTCGGCGTTGGCCTCCGTGCCGAAGTTCGTCGCCCGCAAGCTGCCGATCTACAGCCGTTTCCTCAGCAATCGACTCGAGACCGAATGGGTCCGGACCGAACGCGTGGCGGACGGCGCTCGGGCCGGACAGCGTCCGGGGTCGGCGTAACCCGCTCCTTCCGCCCGAACGCAATACGTGGGAGACGTTTTTTTTTATCGCGTCGGTATGTGGACGAACGCGGTGCGATGACCGCGGGTTTCAGGCCGAGTTTCAAGACTGACGTTGCAGTGAGTCCGGCGCCCGGCTGATCGCCCGGCGGAGGACCCGCGGACGCTCAGCTTCTTCGTTGCGATCGGCCCGGGTCTTGACGGCCGATATTCGTCTCGTCCGCACTCCGTCTGCACCCGTGATCCAGTCCCCCTCGAAGACGAGATCGCCATCGGCGAAGCGGCCGGCGCCGCGATCGCGCTTTGGGTTTGCGACTTCCGGCCAGAGGGGCAGGACGGGTTCGCGCGGGACACGGACAGTCCCGCTGTTCGGTCTTAGGATCGACCCGCTGACGCTGGGGCGTGCCGTGCGGCGGATTCGTTCTTGGGTGGACGAGTGGCACTTGGCCCGACGGCCCGCGGGGGCCTGCCGCGTCGTGGTCACGCCGAATGTGGATCATGTGGTCCGGCTCCATCAGGAGGACCGTGCGGAGCTGTGGGAGGCCTATCGTTCCGCGGACCTGACGCTGGCAGACGGAATGCCGATCGTCGCGGCCGCCAACCTGCTTCGTCGACCCCTTCCGGAACGCGTGCCGGGCTCCGATCTGGCGCCCGCGCTCTTCGCCGCCGCGACCGCGGATCGACCGCTGCGGGTGTTTCTGTTGGGAGCGGCCCCCGGCGTGGCGGATACCGCGGCCGCCCGCATTGCCAAGCGATTTCGACACGCGAGCGTCGTCGGCACGTGCTGTCCCCCCCTGGGATTCCAGGACGACCCCGGCGAGTGCGAGAAAATCGAGCGAGCCGTCGCCGCGGCGCAGCCGGACGTGTTGATCGTCGGCCTGGGGTTTCCAAAGCAGGAGTTGTGGGTCCATCGGCACCGGGAACGGCTGGAGTGCGCCGCGGCGCTGTGCGTCGGCGCGACGATCGATTTCCTCGCCGGGAATCGGGCGCGGGCGCCGCGGTTGGTGGGAGCCTTGGGATTGGAGTGGGCGTTCCGAATGGCTTCCGAGCCCCGCCGGCTGGCGGGCCGCTATCTGAACGACCTGGCCTCTTTCCCCGGGCTGTTGCTCGCCGAGTTGCGGGGCGATCTGGCCGTCGCACCGCCGCGGGCGGTCTGGACGATGCCGGTCCGGCCCGACGAACGGCCGAACGCTCCGGCGGCGGCAGCGACCCAGCCTGTGCTGGAAGCCCAGGTGGAGACGGAGGCGGAAATGCCGTCCGAACTCGGTCTGACCGACTCATTTCCTCCTACGAACGAGGCGGAGCCCACGACTCCACAGCGCTGAGGTTCACAGCGCTGAGGCCGCCGCCGCGGCGGCCGATTCCTCGCTCGTCCGATGAACGGGGGCGAGCGTCTGAAGACGCATTTTGTGTATTGTGCCGCCGTGACCGAGATCCCGCCCCTGCCGCCGGACGCCCGGGCGCTGCTGACGGGCGGCACCGGGCTGGTCGGCAGCCACGTCGCGGAGCGCCTGCGAGCGGACGGCGTGGCGGTGCGGGCCCTCTGCCGCACGCCGGCCGACGCGGGGTTCCTTGAGGATCTCGGCTGCGAGGTGGTGGCGGGCGACCTGTCGGACGCCGCCTCCCTCGCCGCCGCGGTCCAGGGCGTGACGCACGCCGTGCACTGCGCCGCGAAGGTCGGCGACTGGGGGCCGGTGGAGGCGTACCGGGCCGTCAACGTCGAGGGCACGCGGGCGCTGCTGGAGGCCCTCGCCGCGGAGTGGGGGCCGAAGCCGGATCCGGCGGCCCGGCGGCTGGTGCACGTCTCCTCCCTGGGCGTCTACGAGGCCCGCGACCATCACGGCACGGACGAATCCGAGCCGGTCAGCCTGAAGGGGATCGACGGTTACACCCTCACCAAGGCGGAGAGCGAACTGCTGGTGCTCGACGGCCCGCACGGCGTGCCGCTCGTCCCGGCGACGGCGGTGCGGCCGGGGTTCGTCTACGGCGTGCGGGACCGCACCGTCCTGCCCAAGCTGCTGGCGAAATTGCAGAGCGGCGGATTCGCGTTTCTCGGCGACGGGGAGCAACTGCTCAACAACGTCGCCGCGGCGAACGTGGCGGACGCCGTCGCCGCCGCCCTCACCGCCCCGGACGCCGTCGGCAAGGCCTACAACCTGACGGACGGCCGCCTCGTCACCCGGCGGGAGTTCGTCCGCGTGATCTGCGAGGCCGCCGACCTGCCCGTGCCCACCCGCAGCGTGCCGCTGCCGGTCGCTCGGGCGTTCGCCGCCACGCTGGAGACCGCCTTCCGGCTGATGGGAAAGGACCACGCCCCGCTGCTGTCCTCAGCCCGGATCAAGTTCCTCGGGCTGAACCTCGACTTCAACATCGATCGGGCCAAGGACGACCTGAACTACACCGCCGAAGCGCTGTTCCACGAGGTGATGCCGGAGGCGGTCCGGTGGACGCAGGCCCACGCCGCGATCGACGCCGCGACCGACGAGGCCTGAGCCGGTGCCGCGTCTCGCCCGGCTGACGTTCCACCACGTTCGCGTGCCGCTGCGGCGGAAGGTGTCTCACGCGTCGCACACCCGGACGGAGAACGACGCGCTGTTCGTCAAGGCGGAGACGGACGACGACCGGACCGGCTGGGGCGAGGGCCTGCCGCGGGCGTACGTCACCGGCGAGACCGTCGAAAGCTGCTTCGCCCAACTCCCCCGGCTCGAACCGCCCCCGCCGCTGCCGGACGACGAGTCGGTCCTCCGTTGGCTGCACGGTCCTTTCCTGCCGGCCCCCAGCGACCGTCCGGGCGACGGCAACACCGTCCGCTGCGCCGTGGAGACGGCCGTGCTGGCGGCGTTCGGGGTCGATCCGCTCCCCCATCTGAAACGGCCGCGGGATCAGGGCGAGGAACCGCGGGACCGCGTGCAATACAGCGTGGTTCTCACCACCGGCAAGGCGTGGAAGCGGCGGGCGGCGGCGCTGGCGTACCGGCTGTGGGGCTTCCGAGACGCCAAACTGAAGCTCGGCGTGGGGGACGACGCCGCGGCCGCCCGACAGGCTCGGCGTTGGTTCGGTCCGCACGTCGCCCTGCGGGCCGACGCCAACGAGGCGTGGGAACCGGCGGAGGTCGCGGCGAAGTGCGAGATGCTGGCGGCGTGGGGGTTCGAGAGCGTCGAGCAGCCCGTGCCCCGCGGCCGGGAGGAGGAACTGCCGACCGGCCTCGCCCTGCCGATCGTCTGGGACGAGTCGGTCCTCTGCCCCGCGGACGCCAAGCGGCTGCACGCCCTCGACCCGACCTGCCGCTTCAACCTGCGGCTCAGCAAGAACGGCGGCCTGCTGCGGCTCTGGGACGTGTTCCTCTGGGCGAAGAAGCACGACGTGCCCTGCCAACTCGGCTGCATGGTGGGCGAAACCGGCCTGCTGAGCGCCGCCCAACGGGCGATCGCCGGGTTCGACTGGACCCGGCTGGAGGGCGGGTACGGCCGCCACCTCGTCGCCGAGCAGTTCACCGAGGAAGACTGGACGTTCGGCCGCGGCGGCCGGGCGGGCGTCCCGCCGGGCGGGAGCTATCCGCCGACGAGGGTGCGCGGCGGGGCGATCGAATCGGTCGCGGTTCGCCGGGAGTCGCGGTCGTTTTGAACCGGTTGCGTCAGGGCGCTCCGCTGCCCGAGGATCGTTCGGTCCCGTCGCCGATTGTGTCGGCGGCGGCGGTCGGGAAGAATCAGGGACCCGTTCGCACACGAGATCGTCATGCCGTTTCGCCCCGCCACGTTGCTCGCCGGCCTCCTGCTGTTCGGTCCCCTCCTCGTCGCCCCGGCCGGGGCCGCCGACGACGCGTCCGAGCCCGCGTCCGAGCCGACCGTCCTGTTCGACGGCGAAAGCTTCGACGGCTGGTTCTTCGCCCCGCACTACGACCCCCGCAAGCTCGCCGCGATGAGCCCGGCGGAGCGGGCCGAGTTCCTGAAGAAGCACAACGCCGAGGGCCGCGCGCACTGGACGATCGAAGAGGGCGAGGGCGGCCCGGAGATCGTCAACGACGGCCAGGGGCCCTATCTATGGACCGACCGCGACTATGCGGACTTCGAGCTGTCGCTGGACTGGAAGATCACCGCGGGAACCGACAGCGGCATCTACCTCCGCGGTTGCCCGCAGGTGCAGATCTGGGACCCGGACGCCGACGACCCTCGCGGGAATGGAAACAAGTTCGGCTCCGGCGGGCTGTGGAACAACCCGAAGACCGGCCCGAACAGCCGCGGCAAGAACCCCTCGCAGCGGGCCGACAAACCAATGGGCGAGTGGAACACGTTCGTGATCCGCGTCGTCGGCTCCTCGGTCACCGTGCACCTGAACGACAAGCTGATCGTCAACGAGGCCCACCTCGAAAACTACTGGGACCGCTCCCAGCCGCTGTTCCCCGCCGGGCCGATCATCCTGCAGACCCACGGCGGCGAGACCCGCTGGCGGAACGTCAAGGTGCGGGAGATCCCGCGGTCCATGCCGGAGAGCGGCTTCCCGCTGCCGGACGGCAAACCGGCCGGCGAGGGCTGGAACGAAGCGTCCGGCAACACCGCGACCGTCGGGGCGGACGCCCACGCGACCTTCGGCCCCGTCGCCGGCGGGGAGACCGCCTCCGTGACCGTCGGCACCCGAGTCGGCACGCCGGGGCCGGCCGTGAGTTTTAAGTTCGCCGCCGACGGTTCCGTCGCCGTGAAGAACCCCCTCGCCGAGGTCGCCCGACTGGGCTCCGGCGGCGGGGCCGGCGACGGCGGGCGGCCGGTGCCCTGCATGCTGGTCGATCGGGAATCCGCCGCGGCGGCGTTCGACCCCGCCGCGGAGAACCGCGTCTACGTCCGGGCCGCGGACGGCAGCGTGACGGCCTATCTGAACGGCGCTCCGATTCTGATCGCCGTCGACGCCCCCGGGCCGCAGACGACGCCGGTGCCCCTCGCCGTCAACGGCCCCGGGGCGACGGTGACGTTCGTGCGGGCCAGCGACGAACGCCAGCCGCCGCCGACCGACGAGGACGGCTTCACCGCGATCCCGTTGGAAGAGGGGCTCCCCGGCTGGGAGGGCGACGTGGACGGCTACCCGGTCGAGGACGGCGTGATGACCTGCCGCGGCGGGGGGAACGTCTACCTGAAGGACGAGTTGAGCGACTTCACCGTCCGTTTCGAGTTCCGCCTGCCCGAGGGCGGCAACAACGGCGTCGGCCTGCGGTTCGTGAAGGGGCAGAACGCCGCCTACAGCGGGATGGAGTCGCAGATCCTCGACAACCCGGCGGAGATGTACCGGACGATCGCCCCGTACCAGGCCCACGGGTCGATCTACGGCGTGGTGCCGGCGCTGCGGGGCTACCTCGCCCCGGTCGGGCACTGGAACCGGGAGGAAATCGCCCTGAAGGGCGACCGCGTGACGGTGACGCTCAACGGCAAGACGCTGGTGGACGCGGACATTCGCGAAGCCTCCGCCGACGGCACGGTCGACGGCCGGGAGCACCCCGGGCTGCTGCGGGAGTCCGGGGCGTTCGGCTTCCTGGGCCACGGCGCCCCGGTGGCTTGGCGGAACCTGCGGCTGTCGATCCCCGCCGCGGTCCCCGACGCGGCGGACGACGCCGAGGACGGATCCTCGAAGTGACCGACCCGTCCCCGCAGACATCCTCGGCCAGGGAAACGGACGTCTCCCGCCGTCTGCGTCGGCTGTTCGAGACGGATCTCTTGGGGATCCTCTTTTTCGACTACGACGGCGGCGTCACGGAGGCGAACGACGCGTTCCTGAAGCTCGTCGGGTATGCCCGTGCCGACCTGGAGCGCGGCGCCGTCGACTGGGCCGCGATGACGCCCCCGGAGTTCCTGGACCGGGACGCGGAGAAGGTGGCCGAAGTCCGCGCCGCCGGCACCTGCGAACCGTACGAGAAACAGTACGTCCGGGCCGACGGCTCCCGCGTGCCCGTCTTGGTGGGCGCCGCGTCGTTGGACGACGCCGGCGGCGTGGCGTTCGTACTGGACCTCTCGGTGCAGAACGCCCTCCGCCGCGAACGCGACCGGCTCGCCATGCAGCGGGACCTGGCGTTCGACAGCGAGGCCGTGGGCACCTGCCGTGCGCACTTCGGGCGGGACACGGTCGAAGCGGACGACCGGGCCGTCGCCGTCCTGAATCTCAGCGGCGAACCGGGGCCGCGCTCGTTCGACGAACTCCTCGCCGTCGTGCACGAGGAGGATCGGGCCGCGGTGCGGGACTCGATGGAGAAGGTGCGGGCTGGCGGGTGGTGTGAACAGCAGTTTCGGGTGGTCGGGGCTCCCGGCGCCGGAGAGGCGGGCGCCGGGCAGGAGCACGCGGTGCGGGCGGTGCGGGCCGCCGGCCGGCCGACGTGGGAGGGCGACGACCGGTCCGGTCCGCCGACCGGAGCGATCTCTACGGTGCGGGACGTCACGGAATCGGTCGCCGCCGCCCGGCGGTCGGCGCTGTTCGGCGAACTGCTGGAGCGGACCGGGGACATGGTGTGCCTCTGGACTGCGGAGGGCGTCGTGGAATCGCTCAACCGGGCCGGGCGGCGTCTGCTGGGGTTCTCCCGGCGCGCGGCGGAGGGCCGGCCCGTCGAGGCGCTCTATCCGCCGGAGGCACTCCGTCGACTGCGGGAGGAGGGCCTGCCGACGGCGGAGCGGACGGGCCGCTGGTCCGGCGAAACCGAACTGCTCCGCGCGGACGGTCGCACGGTCCCCGTGCTCCAGAGCCTGACGGCCCATCGCGACGGGCGCGGCGAGCTGACGCATTACTCCACGATCTGCCGCGATATCGCGGATCGGGTGCGGGCGGAGGGCGTCGCGGCCGCCCGGCAGGAGTCGCTGGCCCGAATGGCCGCGGGCAAACCGCTCGTCGAGGCGCTCGATTTGCTGGCCGCCGCCGCCGAACGCCACCTCCCGGAAGCCGGCCGCGTGTGCATCCTCGTGCGGGAGGGAGCCGAGGAGGGCCTGCTCCCGCCGTCCTCCCCCTTCGGCGGGGCCGCCCCAGGCGAACGGTTGCGCCTCGCCAGCGCCGCCGGCGCCTCGGAGGCCTTCCGCCGCGGGATCGACGGCTGGCCCGCCGACGAGACCGGCGGGGCCTGCGGCGCCGCGGCGCTGAGGAACGAGCGGGTCGTCGTGGAGGACGTCCGCGACAGCCCGCTCTGCCGCGACTTCCGAGCGTTCAACGATGAGCACGGCGTCCGGGCGGTCTGGGCGACGAACGTGTCCGCAGCGGACGGCACGTTGCTGGGCACGTTCGCGGTCTACCACGCGACGCCGCGTCGCCCGACCGAATCCGACTTCGCCGTCGTCGACCCGCTGGTGCAGACGGCCGCCGTGGCGGTGGAACGGGCGGCCGCGGACGCCCTCGCCAAGCGGCTCAACGAGGATCTCAAACGCAGTGAACGCCGCTTCCGCGGCACGTTCGAAAACGTCGGCGTGGGCGTGGCCCACGTCGGTCTCGACGGCGCCTGGCTGCGGGTGAATCGACGTCTCTGCGAGATCGTTGGTTACTCCGAGGAGGAGCTGCGCAAGCTCACGTTCCAGGCCATCACCCACTCCGACGACCTGGCGAACGACCTGGAATTATTCGGCCGCCTGCTGGGCGGCGAGATCCCCTCCTACACGATGCGGAAGCGCTACCTCCGCAAGTCCGGGGAGGTGGTCTGGATTCAGCTCACTGTCGGGTTGCAGCGCGACGCCGAGGGCAGGACGGAGTACGCGATCGCTGTCGTCGACGACATCTCCGAGAAAGTCCGGGCCGAGGAGGAGCTGCGCGAACTGAACGCGACCCTGGAATTGCAGGTCGCCTCGCGGACCAACCGCATCCGCCGTCAGAAGGCTAAACTGGAACGGCTCGCCCGGGGGTTGGCGGAAACGGAGAACCGGGAGCGGCGCCGGCTGGCCCACGCCGTCCACGACGACCTCCAGCAGGTCATCGCCGCCGCGAAGATGTCCGCCGCCGGACTGCTGGCCCGCGAACAAGCCGCCGCTGCGGCGAGCGGTTCGACCGAGAGCGCTGCCGAACTCGCCGAGCCGCCGCCCGGCCCGGCGGCGATCACGGTCGACCTGTTGGACGAGGCAATGAATCGCGCCCGGGCGCTCACGCAGGAGTTGGTGCCGACGGTGCTCTACGACCGCGGGCTGGTCCCCGCCCTGCTGGCGCTGTGCCGTCGGAGCGAAGCCCGATTCCAGCAGCCGATCGCGTTCGTCAGCCCCGCGGGGAGCGCTCCTCCGGCGGCGGATCTCGTCGACCGGGCGGACCCCCGCGGTCCGCTGCTGTTTCACGCGGCGCGGGAACTGCTGTTCAACGCGTCGAAACATGCCCCCCGCCTGCCGGTGCGGGTGACGCTCGAATCGGTCGCGGGCGCCGCATTACAATTGGAGGTTTCCAATCCGCTTCCTGCCGATAAGGTAATCGCGCGACGCCCGCGGCGGGACGTGCCGCCGCACGTCGCCGACGAGAGCTTTGGCCTGTTCAGTCTCGGCGAGCAGGCCGGGCTCGCCGGCGGACGGTTGTCGGTCGTGCAGTACGACGGCGCCTTCACCGCGACGTTGACCCTTCCCGCCCCGTCGTCTTCCCCCGCCGCAGTCACGTCCATGCACGCCCCCGTCGCTGCGCCGCCCGTTTCCGCCCCGGTGCGGGTGATGATCGTCGACGACCACCGCATCGTCCGGACGGCGCTCGCCGGGTTGCTCTCCGGCACCGACGGCATTGAGGTGGTCGGCGAGGCCGCGGACGGTTGCGAAGCGGTGGAGCGGGTCTCCGAACTGCAGCCCGACACGGTGGTGATGGACGTCACCATGCCGCGCATGGACGGGATCGAGGCGACGCGACGGGTCCGCGACCTGATGCCGAACGTGCGCGTGATCGGCCTGTCGATGCACGACCGGGACGACATGGCCGAGGCGATGTGCCAGGCCGGCGCCGCGGCCTACGTGCCGAAGGGCGGGCCGCCGGAGGAGCTGATCCGCGTGCTCCGCGGCGAAGAGAGCTCCGAGAACTGCTGAACGCCGCCGCGGCGGGCGCCGCGACGGCGTTCGGGACGTGCGCTCTGACTCGCTCGCGGGGAGCGCCCGCCCGCCGCTACTGAGCCGCCGCCAACGCGGTGTGCCCGTCGCGGTAGCGGAAGGCGCCGCGGTCGGGGCGGCGGTCCGCCCCGGGCAGACGGCCCGGACGGCCGGTCTCCCGCGAATCGCCGGAGACGCTGCCGGGCTCCGGGATGAAGGCGTACTGTCCGCGGGAGCCGGGCGGGTTCACGAGCGGCTCGTAGACGTCCAGGTGGCGCTCCGCGATGCGGCTCCAGCCGCCGGTCCTGCGGATGTACTGTCGGGCGCTGCGGCGGAGGTCGTCCGCGAGGTCCGGCTCCGTCAGGACGCGGGTGATCGCGGAGGCGTACTCCTCCGGATGATCGCAGACCAACCCGCCGCCGGTGCGTTCCAGCACGTCCCGGAAGGCTCGCAGCCCGCTGGAGACGACCGGGGCGCCGAAGGCGAGGCACTGGCTGAGCATCCCGCTCTGGGCGCCGGCCCGGTAGGGCAGGACCACGCAGTCCGCGGCGCTCAGCAGGGCGTCGAGCGTGTACTGCGGGAACTGGCCGCGGAAGTACCGCACGCGGTCGGCGAAGGGCATCTCGTCCAAGGCGGCGTACAGTTCCGCCTGCACGTCCTTCGCCTCGATCCCGCGGATTTTGCCGGCCATCACCAGCACGGCGTCGTCGCACTGCTCGGCGACTTCCGGGAAGAACCGCAGGGCTTCGTCGAAGCCCTTCGTTTTGCGGAAGTAGCCGCACATCAGCACGACCTTCTTCCCCTCCAGGCCCAGCCGCCGCTTGGCGTCCGGCACGGGATCGACTTCGCGGATGCCGTGCTCGATGACGTGCACCTTCTCCGGCCGGCCGAACTCCCGGACCAGGGTCTCCTTCTGGTAGGCCTCGTGCACGACGATCGCGGAGGCGTCCTCCACGATGTGTCGCAGGACCATCCGCTGGGCGTCGGTGATCGACTCGTACACCGTGTGGAGGGTGACGACCGTGGGCACCTCCGCCAGCCGGAGCCGGAGGAGCAGGTCGACGACCTCCGCCCCGTACTGTGAGCCGAACAGGCCGTATTCGTGCTGGATGTGCATGACGTCCGGCGTCATCCGCGTGGCGGTGCCGAACACGTTCTCGCTGAACCGCTGGCCGGGATGCCAGAGCGGAAAGACCCCCTCGCCGGCGCCGCCGGACTGACAGATGACGAACGATTCGTGTCGGGCCGGGTCGAGGGCCTGACGGAGGTAGTGCGTGTAAGTGGCAATCCCGCACTCCGCCGGCGGGTACGTCGAAACGAAGCCGATACGCATAGAGAAGCTACTTCCGAACCCGCCGTGTTTTGTGGAACCGCGTCCGAATCGTTCGGAGTCGCGACGATCGCGGCCGACCCCGGCGGCGGGTCGCGTGTTCGGCCGTTCATAGAACATAACCGGCGCCCCGGAACGCGCTCCCGGGGACTTTCCCCGTCCGCCGGTCGGGGCGGGCGGACGGCGGGCTCGGCGGTCGCCGAATCTCAGCCGCCGCCGGCCACGGGCCGCAGCCGCACGGCCTTCACCTCCGGCATCGTCTCGGCAGGTTTCTCGGCCGCCCGCAGCCGCAACGACCGGGGGCCGGGGGGCAGCGTGACCTCGCCCAACTCCAACGTCGCCCAGGGCTTCTCGTACGCCTCCGGTCGTTGGAAGCGGTCCGGCGACGGAAAGAACGGCGGGTCGAACGGCTCCCTGATGGCGGCCCGCACCGGATCCGACCCGTCGATCTCGACGACGAAGGTCGAACCGACCTGCTCCGGCGCCGCGGTCACCAGCGCCTCGACGGCGTACCTGCCGCCGTCGCCCTCGACCAGCAACGGCCACTCGGCGAAGGCGTCGGGGTTCTCCCAGTCGACGATCCAGTCGTTCGCCCAGCCGTTCGGGCCGGTGTAGCGGAGGCCCTGCCCCTTGGCCGGCCGCAATTCGGCCTCGTGGGCGGGCAGCGTAATTCCGTCGGCGTCGTCGGCGCTGACCAGCGTCGGCACCGGGGCGAACCCGTCCGCCGTGACCTCCGTCCACTTCGCGGCGAACGCCCCCGCCAGTTCGTCCCGCACCTCCGGGAACTGGTCGCCCACGTCCGTCGTCTCGCCGGGGTCGGCGAGCATGTCGAACAGTTGCCAGTCGCCGCCCTCCCGCACGCAGCGCCAGCGGTCGGTGCGGACGGCCCCCCGCTGCCCGTTCGGGGCGCCCCGCCAGTCCTTGAAGGTGAACAGGCGCCGGTCCGGCCATTCGGCGATCGCCTCGCCGGTTAGCAGCGGCTTGAGGCTCCGGCCGTCCAGCGGGCGGTCGGACGGCGGTTCGAGGCCGATCAGATCGCACAGGGTCGGCAGCAGGTCGACGTGGGCCGCGTTCGGCTCCACGACCGTGCCCGGTTCGATCCGTCCCGGCCAGCGGACGAACAGCGGCACCCGCACGCCGCCCTCGTGGGCGGAGCCCTTCCGGCCCCGCATGTCCCCGTTATAGCGGTTGCCGTTGGGGCCGTTGTCGGTCAAGAACAGGACGATCGTGTCCTCCGCCAGCCCCCATTGGTCCAGCGCCGCCAACAGCCGGCCGACGTTGCGGTCGATGTTCTCCACCATGCCGTAGGCGGCGGCGTCCTCGACGCTGCAGCCGCGGTCGACGTACTTGTCGAACAGCTCCCCCGACACCTGCGGCGGCCAGTGCGGGGTGTTGTAGGGCACGTAGCAGAACCAAGGGGGGAGCTCGTCGCTCCCGGCCCGCTCCCCGATGAACCGCAGCGCGGCGTCGGTGAAGATGTCGGCGATATACCCTTCGACCCGCCGCGGGCCATCCGGGTGGGCGGGTTCGGTGCGGGTCGGGGCGAACTTCGGCGGGTGCGGCAGGAGGGGGTCGAAGTAGTTGTTCCAGTGCCCGGCGGTGAAGCCGGCGAATTCGTCGAAGCCCTGCCCGTATGGGTCGACGCCGGGGTGGGCGCCGTTGTGCCACTTCCCGAAGCAGCCGGTGCGATAGCCGGCGTCCTGCATCAACTCCGCGATCGTGATTTCGCCCGGCCGCATGGTTTCATGGCCGCGGGTGACCCCGTGGACGCCGCACCGCAGGCTGTAGCGGCCGGTCAACATCGCCGCCCGCGTCGGGGCGCAGACGGGGCTGACGAAGAACCTTTCGAACCGGGCCCCGTCCGCGGCGAGGCGGTCCAGATTCGGCGTGTCGAGCAACTCGTTCCCGTGGGAGTGCACGTCGCCCCAGCCCTGGTCGTCCGTGAGGATCAGCAGGACGTTGGGGCGGTCGCCGGAGTTCTCCGCGGCGCCGGCCGTCGGCGCGAGGGCGGCTCCCGCGGCGAGCAGCAGGGCGAGGGCGAGCGAACGGATCATCAGCGGATTCCTGCGGGACGAGCTGGAGCATCGTAGGGAACGCGGGGGCGTCTCCGCATGCGTCGGCGGGGCGGGAACGGAATGCGGCGGGGAGGCGGGACGCCCGCCGCGGACAGTCGTTACACTCCCCGCCGCGCCAGACCGCCCAGAAGGTTCGAACCGTGCCCGACGCCGCACCGCCCCCCCCCGCCCTGCCCGAAGTCGCCGCCGCCGTCGAACGCGGGGACTTGTCCGCCGGCGCCGCGGAGAACCTCGCCCGCGCCCTCGCCGACGAGCACCGCTCCGGCAGTCACGCCGCGATCCGCGACCTGATCGCCGCCGGCGACTGGGCGGAACTGGACGCCCTCTACTTCGAGGTGATCCCTTTCGGCACCGGCGGCCGCCGCGGCCGGATGAGCGATCACGGCACCGCGACGATGAACCCCCGCACCGTCGCCGAGAGCGCCGACGGGCTGGCCCGTTACCTCGCCTCGCAGTTCCCGGAAAAGGCGGCCAAGCGGGGCGGGCTGTCGGCGGCGGTCGCCCACGACACCCGCAACCGCAGCGAGGAGTTCGCCCGGCTGACCGCCACCACCCTGGCGGCCCGCGGCGTGCGGACCTACATGTTCCGCGGCTTCCGCAGCACGCCGGAGCTGTCCTTCGCCGTCCGCCACCTGGATTGCGATGCCGGCGTGGTCGTCTCCGCCAGCCACAACCCGCCGTCGGACAACGGCTTCAAGGCGTACTGGAACACCGGCGGGCAGGTCCTGCCCCCGCACGACCGCGGCATCATCGACGCGGTCTACGCCAGCGGGAAGATCCCCACGATCGACTTCGACGAGGCCGTCGACGACGGGCTGATCGAAGTGATCGGCGAGGAGGTGGACTCCGCCTACGTCTCCGCGGTCGCGAACCTCAGCCTCTCCAGCAACCGGGACGTGACGGCCGTCTACACCTCGCTGCACGGCGTGGGCGAGACCAACGTCTTCAACGTGCTGGACCGGGCCGGCTTCCGCGGGGTCGAGCTGCTCGCCTCCCAGCGCGACCCGGACGGCGGCTTCCCCACCGTCGACGCCAACTTCCCCAACCCGGAACGGATCGAGGTCTACGGCCCGGCGATCGAACGGGCGAAGGAGATTGACGCCGACCTCGTCCTCGCCACCGACCCGGACAGCGACCGCCTCGGCGTCTGCGCCAAGGGGAGCGGTGGGGAATACCGGCACATCAGCGGGAACCGGATCGGTGCGCTGATCTGCGATCACGTCCTGCGGAAACGCTCCCAGCAGGGCACGCTGCCGGCCAACGGCTACGTCGTCGAGACGCTGGTCACCACTCGGCTGATCGGCGAGATCGCCAAGGCCCAGAACGTGCGGGTGATCGACGACCTGCTCGTCGGCTTCAAGTACATCGGTCAGACGATGGACCAGGAGGGGCCGGACGCCTTCGTGTTCGGGGCGGAGGAGTCGCTGGGCTACCTCGCCGGGCAGTACGCCCGGGACAAGGACGCCGCCGTCGCCGCTCTGTACGTCATGGAGCTGGCCGCCAGCCTGAAGGCCGGCGGCAAGACGCTGCACGACCGGCTCGACGAACTGTTCGTCGCCCACGGCTACCACACCGAAGGCCAGTTCAGCGAGAAGCTGCCCGGCAGCGGGGGGCGGGAGATCACCGCCAAACTGATGGCCGCCTTCCGGACCGACCCGCCCACCACGCTCGGCGGGATCGAGTTGGCGAAGGTCTACGACTACGCGGACCATGAAGTGCGGTCGTTGCCCACCAACGAACGTAGCGAGGCCCTGCCGGAGCCGGACGGGAACCTGCTGATCTTCCAGAGCGACGCCGGCTCCGGCACCGCGGTGCGAGTCGCCGTGCGGCCCAGCGGCACGGAGCCGAAGATCAAGTTCTACACCTTCGCCACCGCCCCGGTCTCCGACGCCGGCGCCCTGCCGAACGTGAAGGCCGCGACGGACGCGACGCTCTCCAAGGTGCAGAACGATCTGTCCGCCTGGGTCGCCGCGAAGCTGGACGAGCTGTCCTAGTGGCCGATTCCGCCTCGACCACGACCTTCAACCTGCGTCCCTGGCTGCGGTTGGTCCGCCTGCCGGCGCTGTTCACCGCCCCGGCGGACGTGCTGGCCGGCTACGCCATCCTGCACGGCGGCTGGTCGCCCTGGCCGCCGCTCGTCGCGCTGGTCGGCGCCGGCGTCTGCCTGTACGCCGGGGGGATGGTGTTGAACGACTGGTTCGACCGGGACCGCGACGCTGCCGCCCGCTCCGACCGCCCGCTGCCGGCCGGCGAGATCGACGCCCGGGCCGCGGCGTTCCTCGGGTTCGGCCTGCTGGCGGGCGGCGTCGCGTTGGGCTTTCTCGGCGGGGCCCTCGCCGGGAACGCGGTGCGGAGCGGGCTGGTCGCCCTCGCCGTCGCGGCGCTGGTGATCCTCTACGACGGCCCGCTCAAGCGCACCCTGCTGGCCTGCCCGACGATGGGCGCCTGCCGGGCGACGAACCTGCTGCTCGGCGCCAGCGCCCTGCCCTTCCTGCACCACTCCGGGGCCTGGACGGTGGCCGTGGCGATGGGCTGCTACGTCGGCGGCGTGACGCTGTACGCCCGCCGCGAGTCCACGACCAGCGACACGCAGCTGCTCACCACCGGGCTGGTCGCGGTCTGCCTCGGTTTGGCCACGCTGGCCTATGCTTACTTCACGCAGGACTGGGTGCGGGCCTCCCCCCTGCTGCCCGCCGCGGTGCTGGCGACGGTGGCGATCTCCGTGATTCGGCGGATGGCCGCCGGGCTGTCGGACCCGAAGCCGGAGGTCGTCGGCCCCGCGGTGGGCGTGGCGATCATGAGCATCATCACCCTGGGGGCCGTCAACGTGATGGCCGCCACCGCCGACGCCGCCCTGACGCTGATCGCGATCCTCCCGCTCGTTCCCGCCGTGTTGCTGAAGCGAGTCGCGGCCGTCACCTGACGTTCGCCCGGCCTCCGGGAAGCAGCCCGGCCTTCGGGATGCCCCGCGCAAGCAGGCGGGGGCGAATCAGGCCTCGATCTTGGCGTGCTCCTCGGCCTCCTCGCCGAAGGGGCTTTCGACGCCGGGGGTGGGGAAGTGCTCGCACATCCAGATGCCCACGAAGTACAGGCCGACCAGCGGGATCATCATCGCCAGCATCGAGCCGGGGTCCGACGGCGTCATCAGCACGCTGATCCCGGCGATCACGAGGATCGCCATGCGGACGTTCGCCCGGTAGAACTCGCTCTCGATGATGCCCAGCCGGTTCAGGGCGAGCATCACCAGCGGGAGTTGGAAGCTCAGCCCGAACATCGCCGGCAGCATCAGCGCGAAGCTGAACCACTTGCTGGCGTCGATCAGCGGGACGGTCTCGACCAGGTCGTTGAAGCTCAGCAGGAACGGGAGCACGAACTGGAACACGACCGTGAAGCAGAACGCGGCCCCGGCGAAGAACAGCCCCAGGCTGATCGGCAGGTACAGGTAGACGTACTTCCGCTCGTGCGGGTACAGCCCCGCCCCGACGAACATCCACAGCTCCCAGAAGATCCCCGGGCTGGCGAAGGCGAAGGCGGTCACCAGGATCGCCTTGATGTAGATCATGAACGGTCCGATCAGCTCGTTAGAGACGAGGCCGTTCGACAGGTTGGAGCGCCCGCTGAAGACCGCGGCCTGCTCCGGGGTGAGCCGCAGGGCGAGGGTGACGATCTCGTCGTCCGGCCCCTCCATCAGCTTCCGCACCTCCCCGCGGGGGGCGCGGAGGACGAGCAGGTCGCTCGCCGTCGGCGTCTCGTCAATCGGCTCCTCGCCGGTCGCCTGCTCGACCGTTTGCTCGGCCACCTCGCCGGAGAAGGCTTTCTTGAGGTTATCCCAGAACCCGCCGCCGACGATCTCGTCGCCGGTGGCCAGTTTCTCCTCGCCGGGGACGTAGTCCTCCAGGGCCGCGTTGATCGGGGCGGTGGCGAGGTCCAGCACGTCCTCGGCGAGGTACGCCGCCGGAATGCAGGCGACCAGCAGATAGATCACGCACCGGAACAGGTGCGCCCGCAGCGCTTCGAGGTGCTCCCCGAAGGACATCGTGCTGTCGGCGAAAAGGTCCGGGACGGCCATGCGGGTCAGCGGCAGGGAAAGAAACGGAGCGCCATCTTAGGCCGCGGGACCGATCGCGGCGCCCCCGCCGGCCACCTGCAGGGCGAATGCGAGGAACTGGAGCAGCGTCACGCCGACCGACCACACGAAGACGTACTTCATGCGGTTCCAGAACATCACCAGGAACGCGAGACCGACGAAGACGTTCGCGATCGGGATCAGGTGTCCCACGCCCCACTTCCAGTCCTCGCTGAAGGCGATGGCGATTTGCGTGAGACCGGCAGCCAGTCCCGAGAGGCCGCAGGCCATCCCCAGCCCGGTGCCGATGCCCGTTAGCAGGGACACGTTGTCGCCGAGCGATGAGAAGGCGAACCCGCCCACGAGGCCCAGCACCGCGGTGACGCCGACGATCGCCCCGACCTTCTGCCAGGTCAGCCCCTCGGGCTCCTTGTCGTCCATCAAATCGCCCAGTTCGTCCGTCCGCTTCATCTTGGGGACGTACTTCTTCTCCTTGGCGAGGGTGATCAGCCCGAGGCTGGGGCGGAACATCTTCGCCAGCAGCCCCGCGGGCCGGGCCGCGTAGACGGCCCCGAAACCGAACAGGAAGGACAGCGGCACCAGCGCCACGCCGGGGATCAGGAAGGCGTTCCAGTCGATCGTCTTGAGGGCGGACTCCTCCACTTTGACATCGTCCCGTTTGGCCTCCGCCGCTTCCGCCGCCGCGGCCCGGTAGACGGCGCCGTTCGACTCCATCGCGTTCAGCGTGTCGACGACCCGTTGACCGGACACCGCCGCCGTTCCGCCGAGAACGCCCAGGAACGGCAGGAACGCGGCGAATGTCAGCGCCGCCCAGAACAGCACCGGGCCGGCGTTCTTCGCCGTGCCGGAGGCGACCGTGAAGAAGTTCCACCCCGGCGCCGAGACCGGCATCGCCATGTGGCCCAGCCCGGCCGGCCAGAACAGGAACGTCGCCAGCGCGTGCAGGGCGAGGGAGCCCAGGAAGATCGTCGGGCCGGCGTCCATCACCATCCACGCGGCGAAGGCGATCAGGTCCAGCACGGTCATCGGCCAGATCGCGACCGCCGCCCAGATCGCGATCCGCGGGGCCTTCGCGACGCAGTCCAGCACGTCGAACCGGAACCGCTTGAACTTCTGCTTGTTGTCGAAGGTCAGGGAGGTAACCGCCTCCTGCAACACCCACAGGCACCCTGGGACGAACAGCGTGCCGACCACCGCCGGCAGGCCCCAGAACAACTTCGGCGGGGTGAAGGCGCAGTACCGCACGATCACCCAGCAGGCGCAGGCGATTCCGCCCGCCAGCAGCGTGAGCACGCCCAACCGGACGGCGACGTCGACGTTCTTCTTGAGAAACGCGAAGGCGTCGCCCGCGGCGGTCGAGTAGAAAACCCGCGGGTCCTCCCCGCGGGCCTTATACTTCTGCTTGCGGCGTGCCGTGGCGCCCTGGCCGCCGGTCAGCAGGTCGGCGCCGCACTTCGGGCACTCGGAGACCTCGGCGCCCTCCTCCTGTTCGATGACGGTGCCGCAGCGGGGACAGACCTCCGTCTCGCGGTCCTCCACCCGGGACAGATCCAGGCCGGCGATGAACTCGCCGGTCTCCGGCGGACCGGCGGCGACCGGTTCGCGGCGGCGGGTCTTCTTCCGCTTGGCCGCGGGGGCCGCGGCGGCCCCGCCCTCGGCCGGCACCGGCACCCGGCCGCCGCAGCTGGGGCACTTCAACGCCTTGCCGCGGGCCTTGTCCGGGGCCTTCAACTTCTTGGCGCACTCCGGGCAGACGACCGGGACCGGCATGGCGGGGGGGCGGGAACGACGGGGGACGGGACCGGGGAGAATCCGCCCCCGGGACGCGGGGCGGACGCGGCACCCTACCATTCTCCGGCGCCCCCCGCCCGCGTCGAGTCGCCGGGAAGAATCACGCCGCGCGGGAACGACCCGCACGACCGGTCCGGTCGGTCACTCCTCCTCGCCGTCGGCTAGTTCCTCGTCGGCCGACGGCCCGTCCGCGGGCTCGGCGTCGAACGGGGCCCGGTCGCACATCAGGAACTTCATCCCGCCCACCCGCAGTTCGCGGTACTGCGTCCATTCCGGCGGCGGAGCGATGTCCAACTCCGTCGGCACCCTCAGGACTAACTCCGCGTCCGCGGCGCAGAGTTTCGGCCGGGCGACCCGTTGCAGACTCTTGTACAGCGGCCGACCCGGTTCGATGCCGGACGCCATTTTGTAAGGCGGGTCGAAGAACAGCAGGTCGTAGGGCAGCAGATTCAGCGCCTGCTCAGGACCCGGGCGGGGGCGAAAGCTGGTCCGCAGGATGTCCACCCGCCAAGTCACGCTGATCTCCTCCACGCCCAGCCGTGCGACGTTCTGCTTCAGCAGGCCGTGGGTGCGTTTGTCGGCTTCGAGGAAGACGCATCCCGCCGCCCCGCGGGAGAGGGCCTCCAGCCCGATCGTGCCGGTGCCCGCGAAGGCGTCCAGCACCCGCCGGCCGGGCAGTTCGCCGCCGAGGTTCTCGAACAGCTGCTCCTTCGCCCGGTCCGTGATCGGGCGGGTCTGCGCGCCGGCGGGCGGGAGCAGGCTCCGCCGTTTGAACTTCCCGGCGACGATCCGCATGAGGGCCGGGTAGGGGCGTGAGAAAAGGGGGCGGCAGAGAACGGACGGGCCGGCATTCTAACGCCTCGCCCCGACGGTACGATCGTCCCGATGGGAGCCGCAGTCAGACGAGACGTTGTGAACCGAACCCCCGCCCCGTTCGACCCGAACGAAGACCTCGCCCCCGACGGCACGCCGCTCGCCGCTCGGCTGCCCGACGCGGCGGATTGGTTGCCGACGCTCGAACCGGGCGACGGGGAGGCCGCCGCGCTGGTCGCCCGGCTGGCCGCCCTCTGCGACCGCCGCGGCGTGCCGGCGTTCGCTCCGCCGGGGAAGGAGAATCGCATCGCCGCGGCGCTGCGGCGCCTGGCGGAGCCGATCGACTGGCCGGAGGGGGCGGCGGCGCCCCGGTTGCTCGCCGCCCTGCCGCCGAACCGCGCCCGCGGCCTGTCCTTCCCGCCTTGGGAACGGGACGCGGCCCCGGGGTTCCTCTCCGATCCGGCCGCCGTCGGGCTGCTCCGCAGCGGTTGGAACCGCACCGCGGACGCCGTCGCGCTCGCGTGGCCGGACGGCGGCCCCTCGCTCGAACTGCGGGCCAGGGGCCGGCGATTGTTCAGCGGGACCTGGGGCCTGAGCGTGGCAATCGACGGCGACCCGCTGGACCTGACGGACGGTTGGGCATGCGTCTGCCACCACGCCGACGACGACGGCGGGTTCCTCGAACTGCAATGGTCGGGCGAGTGTGCGGCCGGCCCGGTGCGGGTCGAACGGCAGGCGTTTCTCTCCCGCGACGGCGGGTTCGCGGCGCTGTCGGACGCCGTCCGGCTGACCGGGCCGGAGGCGACGGACGCGGTTGTGGAGCACGCGATGACGCTGCCGGTCGCCGCCGGCCTGTCCGCCGGCGTGGCCCCGGACACCCGCGAGGCCCGGCTGTTCGGCGGCCGCAAGAACTGGCAGCGCGGCCGCGTCTTCCCCCTCGCCCTGCCGCAGTACCCCGGCGGGCCGGAGCCGGGTTCGATCGAGGCGGCCGACGCGGCGCTGACGGTGCGGCATCGCGCCCGCGGCGGGTTGGTCGCCCCGGTGGCGATCGACTGGAACCGCTGGCGGGAGGACGACCCCGCCGACTGGCGCACGCTGACCGTCACCGAGAACCGTCGCCGCCTCGGTCCCGCCCACGCCGGCGCCCACCGGCTGCGGATCGGCCGCAAACATCACCTGTTCCTCTACCGCCGCACCGACGACTCCCCCGCCCCCCGGGCGGCGCTGGGGCATCATCACTCCTGGGAAACGTTGATCGCCCGCTTCTCCCGCAAGGGGGAGGTCTCCCCGCTGCTGCGGGTCTGACGGGAGGCCGCTGAGCGGGCGCCGGCCGACGGTCGGCGGGAGAACGGCGTTCCGGATAGGATGAACGTTATGTTAGACCACGCCGCCCTGTTCGCCGCCCTCGACGACGCGTCGCCCGACCGGGTTCTGGACGAGTTGGTGGAACGGCTCCGCGCCGCCGACGAGCCGGACCTGCTGTTCGACGCCCTGCTGTTGCAGGCCAAACGGGATCTCGGGGCGCCGGGGGTGCGGCCCTCCACTTTCGACGGCGTGCCGGAGGAGCAAGCCGAATCCTTCGAGAAGGCCTACCTCGAAGCCGCCCGCGAGGTCGCCCGCCGGCACGCCGACGCCGGCCGGCTGGACCGGGCCTTCGACTACGCCCGCACCATCGGCGAGCCGCCCCTGCTGCGGCCGTATCTGGAGGACGTCGACCCGCAGGACTACGTCGGACCGGACAGCGACGAGGAGCGCTTCGAACTGCTGACCAGCATCGCCCTGGAGGAGGGCGTGCACCCGGAACTCGGCGCCCGGCTGATGCTCGCCGGCCGGGGGACCTGCAACACGGTGACGGCCGTGGACGCCCTCTGGCCCCGGTTCAAACCGGAGGAACGGGCCGCCGTCGCCGCGGTGTTGGCGGACCACCTGCACGCCGAACTGCTGGCGAACGTCGCCGCGGAGATCGCCGCCCACCCCTCCGGCGGCGAGGTTCCGGAGAATCCGACCTCCCTCCGCCCGCTGCTGGCCGGCCGGCCGTGGCTCATGGCGGATATGGCCTATCACACGGACGTCTCCCACCTGCAGGCGGTGATCCGCAACGGCCGGGAGCTGCCGCCGGATCATCCGGCGTTCGACAAGGTCGTCGAACTGGCCGAGTACGGGGCCAAGCTCGATCCGACGCTGCAATACCCCGGCCGGGCCCCGTTCACGGAGTTCTACCCGGCCCACCTGAGGTATCTCGCGGCGCTCGCCGGCCGGGGGCGGGAGGAGGCGTTCCGGTACTTCGAGGGCCGCATGAACGCCGCCGACGACCACGACCGCCCGGCCGCGGCGATCGAACTGGTCCACCTGCTGAAGCGCTGCGGCGAGACCGACCGGGCCGTAGCCCTCGCCCGGCAGGAACTGCGGGACCGGGAGGACGCGATCTTCTCCTTCGCCGACCTCTGCCGGGAGCTGGACCGGCTGGACGCCCTCGCCGACGCCGCCAAAGAAGCCGACGACCCCGTCCGCTACGCCGCGGCGCTGAGCGTGAAGGGGGAAGGCGAACGGCGGACGGCGGAAGGCGACGGGGCCTGATCGCGGCCGCGTCTCTCCCGTTACCTTCCGCCTTCCCCTTCAGCCCTCCGCCTTTCCCGTGCACCTGCCCCGCAACGCCGCCGCGTGGGATCGGCTGGCCCGGGAGGGCAGCGGGTTCGCCCGCGTCGCCACGGACGAGCAGATTGCCGACCCGCGGGGGACGCTGGATTCCCGCGGTTGGCTGCCCGCGGAGTTGGAGGGAAAGCGCGTGCTCTGCCTCGGCGCCGGCGGGGGCTGGCAGAGCGTGCTGTACGCGGCCCTCGGCTGCCGGACGACGGTGGTGGACCTGTCCGAGGCGATGTTGGACCTCGACCGCCGCGAGGCCGCCCGTCGGGGGTTCGGTTCCCTCATCACCCCGGTGCGGGCGGACATGAGCGCCCTGCCCGACGACTTACCCGGGGCGCCGTTCGACGTCGTGCACCAGCCCGTCAGCGCCTGCTACGTGCCGGATCTCTCCGCCGTCTACGCCGGCGTCGCCCGCCTGCTGCGGCCCGACGGGCTCTATATCGTCCAGCACAAACAGCCGGCGAGCCTGCAGTGCTTCGGCCCCCTGCCCGACGGCGGCTACCGCCTCGGGGCCGAATACCACCGGGGCGAGGGAACCGGGAACCGCCGGCTGCCGGACCCGGACCCCCACACCGCCGCGGCCGGCCTGCGGGAGGCCGGCTGTGTCGAGTACCTGCACACCTGGCGGCAGCTGATCGGCGACCTGTGCGGCGCCGGCTTTGTGATCGAGGACCTCACCGAACCGTACCACGCCGACCCGCAGGCCCCCGCCGGCAGCGCCGGCCACCGCGCCCGGTTCCTGCCGCCGTACGTGCGGATCAAGGCCCGGCGGGTGACGACGCCGCCTCGAACCGGCGGTAAGCGAACGATCCTGCTGGGATAGCCCGGGTTTCCGAACCGTCCGGAAGGACTCATCGGACTACGCCGCTCCCGCCTTCCGCGTCCACCACTCCGGCTCGGCGAACAGTTCTTCCACCGTCGGGCCGAACGCCGGGAGCACGTCGGTCGTGAGGCGGTTGGAACCCCCGACGGTCTGCGGGGCGGCGTGCGGACGGGCGATGGTCACCGTCAGTTCCGACAGGTCCGCGATCCAGACCGCGGCGACGCCGGCGGCGTGGTACTCCTCGATCCGCCGGCCCACCTCCCGGCGGCGGTCCGGGGTGCCGGGAACCTCCACGACGAGGGCCGGCACCGCGTTCGCGATCTCCCGGTCCATCTGCTCGAACACGCCCCGGGCGAACAGGCAAGCGGCGGGGAACCGCACCGTGTCCGGGTCGGCGGCGGTTTGCAGGCCGGTCTCGAACACCGCTCCCACGCCGAACTGACCGTTCGCCGCCCCCTGCCCCGCGGCGGCGGCGAAGGCCTTCGACAGGTTCAGCACGAAGGTGCCGTGCAGCGGCTCCGGCGGGGCGAAGGCGACCGGCTCGCCCTCAATCAATTCAGTCCAGCGGCCGCCGTCCGGCAGGTCGGCCCGGGTCGCGGCGAAGGTGGCGGCGTCCATCGGGCGACCGGCGGCGGGGAAGCGAACGGGGGAAGGAACCGCGTCATCGTCCGCCCCCGGACCGGCCGAGGCAACGCCCCGCCGGCGCCGCCCCGTGGCGGACCGCCCCCCGCCCGCCTACCGTGACGGCGTGCCGCCCCCGTCCCCGACCGCCGACGCCCCGCCCGGCTCCGTCGGCCGTACGGCCGACGGATTGACGGCCGCGGAACTCGACCGCCGCCTCGCCGCCCACCGCCGCGGGACCGGGGTCGCCCGGTTTCTCCGTCACCTCGCCGCCCCGCTGGCGGGCGCCCTGTTGCTCGCCGGCGGGATCGCGCTGGCTCAGCGGTTGCGGGGCGACGAGCCGACGCCGGCCCTGTGGGCGCTGGCCCTCGGCACGGCGACGGCCGGCCTGTTCGCCCAGCGGCGGG
>NZ_JBINJD010000001.1:0-90353 GCF_043951915.1 Alienimonas sp. DA493
CGGCCACCACACCTAGGTCTGTCCCCGGGCTCTAATCGAGGACTGTCGCGAAACCCGCGTCAGAACCTTACGGGGACGGTCCGCACCCCGCAACCTCCGAAGTGTCAAAATCTGTTTACAGCTCTGATCCCTCCCCCGAACGCCCCGACGGCGGAAGCTGGCCGCCCCCGGGCCGTCACTCCACCGCCCGCTTCGCGTGGCACCTCGGCCGGTCCGAAAAAACCGTCCGCGACCTGCTCGAAGCGGCCGGGATTCAGTACGTTCCCTTTGGCTCCCTCCGTCTGTACGACTCGGAATCGGCGTGGGCCGCCCTCTGCGAACGCGGGGGAATCTCCACCGCAAAGGAATGATCGGGCATGGCCGGCAACCGGAGGCGACGCGGGGAAGGCACGCTGCAAACCCGCAAGCGGACCAATCGCAACGGGCGAAAGGTCCCTTGCGCGTGGCGCCCCCGCGTTCCCCTGGGCGGCGGCAAACATCAGTACGGGTCCTGGCACGCGACCGAGGCCGACGCCGAAGCCGAACGCCGGGCGATGCTGGCGGACCGGGATCGCGGCACGCTGGCCGCCCCGTCCGCCGTCACCGTCGGCGACATGCTCGCCGAGCGGCAGGCCGGCAAAGCCCACCTCGCCGTCAACACGCTCCACCAGTACGAACTGGCGATCGCCCACCTCCGGGACCTGCACCCGATCCCGCTGTCCAAGCTCACCACGAGCGCCGTCAAGGCGATGCTCGCCCGGTGGGAGAAGGACGACGTGGGCCAGCGGTTCCGCGAGGTCGGGTTCCGGCTGCTCGCCGAGGCGGTCCGCGTCGGGCAGGCCCGCGGGTTCGTGACCGCCTCCCCGCTGGCGGAGGTCCCCCGGCCGAAGGCGAAGCGCCGGGACGAGGACAAGTACGACCCGTTCACCGCCGACGAGATGCGGGCGATCTGCGAGGCCGCGGTCGGACTGCGGTACGCCGCCCTCTGGCCGGTCCTGTTCGCCACGGGCCTGCGGATCGGCGAAGCCCTCGGCCTGCGGCCGGAGGACGTGGATCTGACCGAACGCACGGCCCGCATCGAACAGGCGTGCAAGATGGAGCGGGGCTCCCCGGTGGTCGGCCGCCTGAAGACGAAGCGGTCCCGTCGCACGGTCCCGCTGACCGAGGCGGCGTGCGCGGCCCTGACGGACCACCTCGCCGAACGGTTGGCCGAAGGCAACGGCGGGGCGGACCTGCTGTTCTGCTCGCCGCGGGGGAGCCTCCCCCAGCACAACAACGTCCGGGCGCGATCGTGGTATCCGGCCTTGGAGCGGGCCGGCGTCCGCCCGCGGAACCCGCACCAGACCCGGCACACCTTCGCCACGCTCGCGCTCAACGCCGGCGCCCCCGTGACCGCGATCGCGGCGTGCATGGGGGACACCGTGGCGACCGTCACGCGGACGTACGCGCACGTCGTCCCCAACACCGCGAAGCTGGCGGTCGCGGCGATGGAGACGGCGATGGGCGAGGGCGGCGAACCTCACGGCAACCGGCGGATAAGTGGCCGATAAGTGGCTGGCGGGGCGGGGCGGTCGCGGGAAACGCTGGAAAAACAGATGGGCGGTACCGGACTCGAACCGGTGACATCCTGCGTGTAAAGCAGACGCTCTAACCAACTGAGCTAACCGCCCGCCGGCAGTTTAGCGACTCCCGCGGCGGCCACACCCGTGCGCCGCGGCGCCGTCCTTTCCGCCGAGGCGCCCGCAGCCGCTCCGCCATCCGACAGGGGCGCCGCGGCGGCGAATCGCAGTCGCAGGGCCAGGGCGCCGCAGCGCTCCTGAAACTGGGCGCCGGTATCGCCGGCGCCGGCTTCGACGACCTCCTGCCAGCGGTCCGGATGCTCCGCGAGGATGCGGCGGGCGAGGTGGAAGCGGCCGTCCTCGTCCAGCGGGGGCAGTTCGACCACGCGGTCGATTCGACCCGGCCGCGTTGCCGTCTGGCGTGGCGAACCGAGGGCCGGGTCGAGGCGTTCGGGATGGTTCGTCGTCACCGCGATCAACAAGCCGTCCGCCCGCTGCACGCCGTCGAGGCAGTTCAGCAGACAGTCGAACGTCAGCCCGCCCTCCTTCACCGCGACGTTCTCCCGACCGTGGAAGACGGCGTCCACGTCCTCCAACAGGGCGAGGCAGGGAGCCTCCGTGAGCATCTCCGCCCAGTTCTCCCGCATCTCGTCGTTCTTGAGGCTGGCCAAGTCGTAGGCGTACACCGGCAGGTCGAGATCTTCGGCGACCGCCCGGATCAGAGCCGTTTTCCCGGTGCCGGGCGGACCGTGGAGCAGCCAGCCGCGGCGCCAGGGCAGGCCGCGGTCGCGATACCAGTGTTCGCTGGCCTTCCAGTCGCGGGCCTCGGCGATCAGACCGCGAGCCTCCGCGTTCAGGGCGAGGGGGGCGTACGGGTTGCCCTCGCCGGCGTCCCCGCCCAGCTCCTCGAAGCCCCGTCCCAGCGGGCGGTGGGCGAGGCAGGGGCGAAGGTCGGTGTGCCCGGCGGCGCCGTGGGTGCGGCGGACCTCCTTCATCACTCCGCCGCGGTCGCCGGCGGTGCCGTGGACGAACCGCACGGTGTGCCGGCGGCCCTCGGCGGCCTGATGGCGAGTCTCGAAGGCGTTGAACCGCTCGGCGGCCCGGGCCATCAGTTCGTCCGGGTCGAGGGCGCCGCGGAGGAACAGCAGGGTGAGCGGCTTTTCCTCCCAGTTGCGGCAGGTCAGGCCGTCGTGCATCTCCTCGTCCTTCGACTCCCCCCGGCAAACCCACACCGCCGTCCGCCGCCAGCCGGAGCCGCGCCACCAAAGGCGGCCGGAGGAGGGAGTGACCTCCATCGGCACGAGCTGCACCCGCCGGACGGGCCGCACGTGCAGCATCCAGCCGAGGTAGCTTCGCGGTCCCCACCGCGAGGTGCGGAAGGAACTGCGGAGCTCCAACAGCACGGCCTCCGCCTGATAGCCCCGCACCGTCACGCTGACGATCGCGACCCGCGTGAGGTGCGTGAGGAACTCCCGCGCCTTGCCGAACGTCGCCGCGACGAGCGTCAGCGCCGCGGCCCCGCCGGCGAACTGCCAGCCGTCAACCGCCGCCAGCGGGGGAGCGGCGAGCGAGGCGACGCAGAAGAGGGAGGGGCCGAGCGACGACATAAACTTGAAGACCCCCGGCGTGCTGTGGAGGTTCGCCCGTTCGCCGTCTGCCCGTTCTCCCGATGAATATAAAAGAGGTCGGGAATGCGCCGTGGGGGCAAGCCCCCCGGCGAGAGTCGGCCTGCGCCCCCGCGGTCGCCGCCGTCTTCCTTTATCTTATGTTCGTCGGCAATGAATGCCGCCGGGGCCATTTATGCAGCCCCGCCGTTTGGATCTTTCTAGGACGACCACATGAACGAATTCACGACGTTCCGCACGCTTGCAACGGGGCTGACCCTCGCCGCGGCCGGCCTGCTCGCGGCGCCCGCCGCCGCCCAGCAGTCGCAGGGCCAAAGCGACTCCGGTTCCTCGGCCAACCAGTCTTCCCAAGCGACCCTGATGTTGCAGGGACCGACTGGCAAGGACGTGCTCTCGCTGACCCGCAATCCGCCCGGCGAGGCCAGGGCGGGTCAGGAGGTCTCGTATACGATCGACGTGAAGAACGTCAGCGACTTTCCGGTTCGCGGCGTGACCGTGACGGAGTCTTTTAAAGGGGGCTTCGAGGTCGTTTCCGCCGAGCAGAAGGGCCAGAAGAAGAATAAATCTCAGAAGAATCAGAAGAAGCAGTCATCGGACAACCAGTCCGGGAAGCAGTCCGGCAATCAAAACTCCGGTCAGCAGTCTTCCCAGAACGGCGACGAGAGCGGGGACGACCGCTTTTCCGTCGACCTCGGCGCCTTGAACGCCGGCCAGACGAAGACGGTCAGCGTCACCGGCTCCGCCCCGAAGGAAGGCACCGTGCGGGCCTGTCTGTCCGCCGACTACCGGCCGACGCTGTGCACCAGCTTCGACGTGGTCGCGCCGAACCTGAAGCTCACCCGGCAGATCCTGATCGACGCCCGTGGCGAACTGTCCGAGATGGGCATGAAGAACGCCGCCTACAACTGCGACTCCGTGGCCGTCCGCTATAGCGTGAAGAACGTCGGTTCCGGCGAGAGCCGCAGCGTGACGTTGAAGGACGACCTGCCGCAGGGGCTCGTGACGAAAGACGGCTCCAAGAACCAGATTTCCGAAGACCTCGGGACGCTGGACGCCAACGAGACCGTGACCCGCGAATATCAGCTGACGCTCGCCGACGATCGCAACAAAGGCGGCGAGTTCACCCTCTCCGCGGCCACCGCGAAGAGCAACACGGACACCGCCCGCAGCGGCGAGGACTCCGCCCCGCTGCGGATCCTCAAGCCGAACCTCACCCTGAACGTCGACGGTCCGCAGGAGCAGTACCTCGACCGTCCGGCCGAGTACACCGTGACCGTAACGAACGACTCCGAGGACCCGGCCGTGGACACGGAGATCAACCTGAATCCGCCGTCCGCCGCCGCGAACTTCAACATTCGGAGCCAGGACGCCGACGGCAACACGGTCGACGTCGGCACGCTGGAGGGCGGCGAGAGCCGTGAGTTCACCGTGACGATGACCGCGACCGATCCGGCGACCGTGAAGCTCGGCGCCGAAGCGACCGCCTACTGCGTGGACGCGGTGAAGAAGACCGCCGAAACGGAGTTCAAGGGCGTCGCCGCGATCCTGATCGAGGTCGTCGATCAGGTCGACCCGGTGCCGGTGGACGAAACCACCACCTACGAAATCTACGTGAAGAACCAGGGCTCCGCCGCGGACTCCGAGGTGCAGCTGAGCGCCACGCTGCCGGACGGCCTGGAATACGTCGAAGGCTCCGGCGACTCCAAGGTGACCGCCGAAGGCAACAAGGTGAAGTTCAAGAAGATTCCGACCGTCGCCCCCGGCGACGTCCTCTCCTGGACGGTGAAGACCAAGGCGACCGACGCCGAGAAGGTGCGGTTCCGCGTGGAACTCACCAGCGAAGCGAACAAGCGGCCCGTGTTCGAACTTGAGCCGACCACGCTCTACTGAACTCCGCTGACGCTCGGTCGAGCAATCGACCGCTGAACGAGAACGGCCCGGACGTCCCCGCGTCCGGGCCGTTTCGCTACGCGCGGCATGTGCGGGAGGCGGTCACTGCACGCCCGGCAGGCCCCAATAGCGGGCGGCCCAGTACGCGTGCAGGAAGTCGATCCCCGCGGCCCACTTGCTCGTCGGCGGACCGGTTTGCACGAACACCTCGTTTGGGTCCGCCTTCCAAACGTAGCAGTCAAACGGCCGCTGCTCGGCAATCCAGACGTCCCCGCGGGTCCCCGCCTTTTCCGCGACGACCGCCCGGCGGGAAACGGGGAACCGCCGCAGGTGTTCGACCCCGGCCTCGATCTCCCGGCGGGCCGCTTCGAACTCCGCGTTCCGCTCCTGCGGATCGGGCAGGATCGCGGCGGCTCGGCGGCCGTCCATCAACAGTCCGCCCCACAGGAAGGCCATCATGGCGTTTCGCTCCCCCCGCACGCCCCGCATGGCGAACAACGGCGTGCGGCCCATCTCGTAGAGGAAGCGACCGTCCGCCGTCGCGTTCGCCCGGCGGGCCAGTTCCCACTCCAACAACAGGGAGGCGTAACCGGCGGTCAGGGAGTGTTGCCGGTCGTTCATCCCCTTCAGCAGGGGGCTGGCGCCGACGCGCTGGGGCCGCACGAGTTGCGCGGGCCCCTCATAATAGACGTGGTGCTTGCTGCGCAGCTCCTCGAAGGCGTCCATCACTCGGTTTACGGCCCCCGGATCGGCGTTCGGGGCGTGCACGCCCAGCCCGGCGCCGCCGGCGACGATCAGGTAGGCGACCTGGGCGTTGAAGGGGATCGACTGCGGTCCGATCCGCGGGGTCAGGTCGCCGTACTCCGTCCGTTTGCCGGTGCGTTCGGTCAGGTGGTAGTCGTGACGGACGAGGTGGTCGGCCATCTCCAGCGACATCCGGGCCGCCCGTCCGCGGTCCTCCGGGCCGAGAGCGTCCCCGCACAGCAGTTGGCAGACGATCAATCCAGCCGCGATGTGGTTGACTGTGCCCTTGGCGGCGTCGGAGCGGGCGAAGATCGTCTTGCCGTTCGGCGGCTCGTACCGCAGCGACAGTTCGCCGCTGGACTTGGCGGATCGCGTGTAGCACCGCGCCGGCAGGCCGGGCTGGCCGGTCACCTTCATGCCGAGTTCCAACCCGCCCAGCAGGGTGCGGACCCACTCCAACGCCTCCGGATCGCGGGTCGCGGCCCAGCGGTAGCTCATCGCGGCCAGCAACGCCCCGTTCCAGGTGAGGGTGTCCGGGCCGGCGAGGAACGCCCCGGACTGCCCCGGCTTGCTCGGCAGCAGCGCGGTCTGATGCACGATCCCCACCGGCGCCCCGGCGGGCGTCGGTTCGAACCGCTCCAGCAGATGACGGCGGATCACGAGTTCGTACACCTCCGCCTTGACGGCGAGGGGCACCTGCCGCGTCCCGCCGTACCGGGCGGTGATGGCGGCTTCGAAGGCGGCCTGAGCCTCCGCGGAGTCGTCCGCCGGGAGCGCCAGACCGTTGAGCGAACGCACGGAGGCCTCCGCGGACAGGGCCGGCGCCGCATGCTCCGGGGAGGGGGCGTCGGCCGGTTGAGCCGGCAACGCGGCGAGCAGCAAACAACTGAGCGAACCGGTCATGCCCCTTTGTAATCCGCCCTCGGCCCCGCGGGGAACCCGCGTCCCGTAGCCGACGTGGGGATCGTCCTTCCGACGGGGAACTCGTCGAACCGCCCCGCAACGCCGCCGATCGGGTGAAGAGACGGCGACCGCCGCCGGTTCATCGGGTAGACTGCGCAGCGCCCGTTTCGCCCCCGCCGCCCGCTTTCGATGCACATTCTTCTCGCCAACCCCCGCGGTTTCTGTGCCGGGGTCAACATGGCGGTGGACGCGCTGGACCTTGCCGTGGAGCGGTTCGGCAACGGCGGTCCCCGCGGCGGGGAGGGGATCTACGTCTATCACGAGATCGTCCACAACAAAGCCGTTGTGGAGCGGTTCACCGCCGTCGGCGTGACTTTTGTGGAGCGGGTTGAGGACGTGCCGGAGGGCAGCGTGCTGATGTACTCCGCCCACGGGGTGAGCCCGGCGATCCGCGAGGCGGCCAAGGCCCGGAAGCTGTTCACCATCGACGCCACCTGTCCACTGGTCACGAAGGTGCACATCGAGGCGATCCGCTTCGCCCGGGCCGGCTACAACATCGTGCTGATCGGCCACGAGGGGCACGACGAAGTCATCGGCACCATGGGCGAGGCCCCGGAGAGCATCACGCTGGTCGATTCGCCGGAGGAGGCGGACCGGCTGGCGTTCCCGCCGCGGGAGGACGGCTCGCCGGCCCCGCTGGCGGTGCTCACCCAGACCACGCTGTCCGTCGACGAGGCCGGCCGGGTGATGAAACGCCTCCGGGAACGGTTCCCGCACCTCGAAACGCCCCGCAAGGAGGACATCTGCTACGCCACCACGAACCGACAGGAAGCGGTCCGCAAACTGGCGGAGCGGAGCGACCTGCTGTTAGTCCTCGGCAGCAAAAACTCCTCGAACAGCCTGCGTCTGGTGGAGATCGGCCAGGAATGCGGCATCCCCGGCCATTTGCTGGACGGGCCGGAGGAGCTGCGGGACGAATGGTTCGTCACGCCGGAGGGGGAGCCGATTGATACGGTGCTCGTCACCGCCGGCGCCAGCGCCCCGGAGCGGGTCGTCAAAGGCGTGGTCGACGCTCTACAGGAGCGTTACGGAGCGACGGCCAGCGAGGAAACGCTGCGGACGGAGCACGTCCGCTTCCCGCTGCCGAAAGAATTGCGGCCCGATACGCCGGGCAAAACGGTCGTCACCCTGCAGGCGTGAGGGCGTCGCGGTCGCCGGGGGGGCGGGTTCGCTTCCGGAACGCCCCCGCGAACTTGCGGCCGCGGCCGGTGTCCGTAGGATGCCGCCCCGGCCGACGTCGCGACAGCGCGTCCGCCGCAGACCGGAGAGTTGCCGGAGTGGTCGATCGGGCAGGATTGCTAATCCTGTGTACCCTTCGGGGTACCGCGGGTTCGAATCCCGCACTCTCCGCTTGAGTTCGACGGGCGGCGTCGGGGGAATCGGCCCCTGACGCCGCCCCGTCATTTGTCGCCCCCGCCCGGCGCCGTGCCGGAGCTTTCTTTCACCGCGGTTTGCATCTTCGAACCGGCCTCCGCTGAAACGCCCCGGCGGGCGACGGGGGCTCCCCCCCGTGCTGCCGCGGCGGCCGCGCTTCTACAACCGTCGGCCCGCCCAGTCCCCCCCACGGGATCGGCCGATGCCCCCGCCCGCCGCCGCGCCGCCGCGTTGTTCCAGCCTTCCGCCCTGCTGCGACGGCGACGGGGCGTTCGTCCCGGAGCCGCCCACCGCCTCGGACGGCGGCGGGGTGAGCCGCCGCACGTTTCTCGGGGCCGGCTCGGCCGGCGTCGCCCTCGCCTCCTCCGGCGGAGCGGCCGCCGGGGGGACCGCGGTCGAAGCCGAAGACGGCGAGCCCGGCGACGCGGTCCCGGTTCGCTTCACCCTCAACGGCGAGCGCCGCTCCGAGACGTTCGATCCGCGGGTGACGCTCGTGGACCTGCTTCGCGAACGCCTGGGTCTGACGGGCACGAAAAAGGGCTGCGATCACGGCTCCTGCGGTTCGTGCACCGTGCACATTCAGCGGCCCGGCGACGCGGCCCCGACGCGGCAGCTCTCCTGCCTCACGTTTGCCGCGACGCTCGACGGGGCGGAGGTGACCACCATCGAAGGGCTGCCGGCCTCCGTGGGGGCCCAGGGCGAAGCGCTGCACCCGCTCCTGGAGGCGTTCCTCCGCTGCGACGCCTACCAGTGCGGCTACTGCACGCCGGGGCAGATCATGAGCGCCGCCGCATTGCTGAAGGAGGACCCGAGCGGCGGCGGGCACGCCGGCAGCCGGGAGCAGGTCCGCGAGTGGATGAGCGGCAACCTCTGCCGTTGCGGGGCCTATCCGAACATCGTCTCCGCCGTCCGCCAAACGGCCGGGGAGGAGCCGGAGGAGGATCCGTCCGCCGCGGTGACGATTCTGCCTCCCGTCGACGCCCAGACGTCCAGGGAGGACTGATCAATGGTGCCCTTCACGCTCTCCGGCGACCCCGTCCCGGCCGACGCCGGATCTTCCGCCGCCTATTTGGCGGGCGGAACTACGATGGCGGACCTGATGAAGTTGAACGTCCTCACCCCGGAGGTGGTGACGTTCGTCCGTCCGGCCCTCTCCGCCGAGGTGACCGAGCAGGCCGACGGCCTGCGGGTCGGCGCCGGCTGCACGATGGCGGCGCTCGCGGATCATCCGGTCGTCCGCGCAAAGCTGCCGGCGGTGCGGCACGCGCTGATCCTCGCGGCCTCCCCGCAAATCCGCAACTTGGCGACCGTCGGCGGGAACCTGCTCCAGCGAACCCGTTGCCCCTACTTCCGGCACACGGAATACCGCTGCAACAAGCGGGAGCCCGGCTCCGGCTGCGACGCGCAGGAGGAGGGGGCGGACCGCTCGCTGATGGCCGTGCTCGGCGTCTCGGACCGCTGCATTGCCAACTACCCGGGCGACTTCGCCGTTGCCTTCGCGGCCCTCGGCGGCTCCGTCGAGACGGAGCATCAGGACGGCCGCCGCACGATCCCGGCAACCGACCTGCATCGGCTCCCGGGCGACGAACCGCACGAGGAAACCGTGCTGCGGCCCGGGGAACTGATCACGCACCTCCGCCTCCCGCTGTCGCCCGCCGCGGCGAACGGGTGGTACTGCAAGGTGCGGGAGCGGAGCAGCTACGCCTTCGCCCTCGCCAGTGCCGCAGTCGGACTGGAACTGGACGGGGATGCGGTCAAGAGCTGCCACGTCGCCCTCGGCGGCGTGGGCGTGAAGCCGTGGCGCTCCCCGGAGGCGGAAGCGGCACTAACCGGCGGGCCGGCGACCGACGAGGCGTTCGCGGTCGCCGCCGAGGCCGCCCTCGCCCCCGCGAGCCCGCCGGAGGGCACGGAATACAAGGTGAAACTGGCGAAGCGGACCCTCGTCTACGCCCTCCAGCGACTCCGCGACGAGGGTCCGCCCGACGACGCCACGCTGTTCGCCCTCCAGCACGGTCGCGAATTCGGCTGAGACCTCCCGCTCTCCTCGCCGCCCGTCCGCGGTTCGCTCCGCCGCCCCTCGCCCGCCCCCCGCCGATGTTCTTCGTCGACAAATCCGACACGGCCTTCGCCCCGCTGCCCCGCCTCGCTGACGAGAAGGGGGCGATCGGCCGTCCGAAGGTCCGCCGCACCGGACGGGCGAAGGTCACCGGCACGGCCGCCTACACCGCGGAGCGCGACGGCCGGCACAGCCCCGATTCGTTTCCCGGCCTGCTGCACGCGGTCGCGGTGCCGGCGACGATCGCCAAGGGGCGCGTGACGGCGATCGACGCGTCGGCCGCCGAGGCGATGGCCGGCGTCCGCCACGTGCTCACCCCCGCGAACAGCCCGAAGATCAAGGTACCGGAGGGCGCGGGCGGGCTGTCGTTCCAAAGCGTCGAACCCGCCGGCCCCGCGGGCGCGGAGTCGCAGGAGATCGTCCACGCCGGCCAGTACGTGGCGGCGGTGATCGCCGACAGCTTCGAGGCGGCCCGCGACGGGGCGATGGCCGTGAAGGTGAGTTACGAGGAGGAGCCGAACCCGCTGATCGCCATCGAGGCCGTCCGCGGCAGCCAGGAACGCCCGGAGAGCCTGATGGGCGACCCTCCGGTAATGGAGGAGGGCGACGCCGAGGCCGCCCTCAGGGAGGCGCCGCTGCGCATCGATCAGCAGTACAAGACGGACACGAATCACCACAACCCGATCGAGCCGCACGCCACGATCGCGGCGTTCCGCCGGGACGACGACGGCTCGGAGACGCTTTCGGTCCGCGACACGACGCAGAACCTTTACGGCACCCGCGGTTCGCTGGCGGAGGCGTTCGGGCTGAAGCCGGAGCAGGTCGAGGTCGTCTGCGACTACGTCGGCGGGGCGTTCGGCTCCAAGGGGGTGATGTGGCCGCAGGCCCTGCTGGCCTGCAAATGCGCGAAGCTGGCCGGGGCGCCGGTCAAGCTGGTCGTCACCCGCCGGCAGCTCTACGGCGGGACGGGCTTTCGCTCCCCCACGCTGCAGCGGGTGGGGCTCGCGGCGAAGGAGGACGGCACGCTCACCGGCATCCTGCACGAGGGGCTCACGATCACCAGCATCCGCGACAATTACAGTGACGCCGTGGTGATGGCGACGAAGGTGATGTACGCCGCCCCCAACCGCCGGCTCGCTCAGCGGCAAGGACGGTTGAACACGCAGTTGCCCACTTTCATGCGGGCTCCGGCAGAGACGCCGGGGATGTTTCCGCTCGAGTGCGCCATGGACGAACTGGCGGAGGCCGCCGGGCTCGATCCGATCGAACTGCGGGTGCGGAACGAACCCGAAAAGGACCCGACGACCGGCAAGCCGTTCTCAGACCGAAGATTCGTGGAGTGCCTGCGGGCCGGGGCGGAGCGCTTCGGCTGGGCCGACCGCCCCCTCAAGCCCCGGCAGCGCCGGGAGGGGCGCTGGCTGATCGGGACCGGCGTCGCCGCGGCGACCTATCCGGCCTTCGGCTTCCCCACGGAGGTCGAACTGACGATCCGGGCGAACGGCAGCGTGCGGGCTGTCTGCGCCACCCACGAACTGGGCACCGGCACCGCGACCGTGCAGGCCCAGACGACGGCGGACCTGCTCGGCGTGCCGGCCGGGCGGGTGACGTTCGACCTCGGCACGACCGCCTACCCTAAGGGCGGCGTCTCCGGCGGCAGCGCCACGACGCTTTCCGTCGGCTCCGCCCTCCGCGACGCCGCCGAAAAGCTGAAGGCCGCGCTGGTCCAACACGCCCCCGCCGAGTCGCCGCTGTCCGGCGCGAAGCCGGACGACGTCTCGTTCGACTCCGGCAAGCTGGTCCTCACGGAATCCGGCGAGGGCGAGGCGCTGGAGGACCTGCTCGAGGAGGCCGATCGGGCGGAACTGTCCGCGAAGGGCCGCTACTCCCCCGGCGAGAGCGATTACTCCAAGCACAGCTTCGGCGCCACGTTCGTCGAGGTGGGCGTCGACGAGGAGTTCGGTTTGGTCCGCGTCCGCCGGATGCTGGGGTGCTACGCCTGCGGCACGATCCTCAACCGCAAGCTCGGCCGCAGCCAGTTTCTCGGGGGGATGGTGATGGGCATCGGCTCCGGCCTGCTGGAGGTCACCCACCACGACACGCGGCTCGCTCGCTGGACAAACGACAACCTCGCCGAGTATCACGTGCCGGTGAACGCGGACGTCCCCGACATCGACGTGATGTGGATCGACGCCCCGGACTTCAACGCCTCCCCCATCGGAGCGAAGGGCATCGGCGAGATCGGCATCACCGGCGTCAACGCGGCGTTCGCCAACGCCGTCTGGCACGCGACGGGCAAGCGTCACCGCAGCTGCCCGATCACCCCCGAGATGGTGATGGCTTGACGAGTCTGCCCATCCTGTCCGGGACGCCCGCTTTCGAAGCGGCGTCCGGCTCGCCGTCGACGACGATCGTCGACCGCCTGACCGATCGATACGCCCGTACCTTCCGCAGCCTGCGGGTGTCGCTGACGCCGGCCTGCAATTTCGCCTGCGTGTACTGCCGGCCGGCGGACCATCGCACCTTCAAGCACGGTTCGGAGCTCCTGAGCCTCGGCGAGATCGCCCGGGTCGTCCAGGTCGCCGCGGGGCTCGGCTTTCGCAAGGTCCGGCTGACCGGCGGCGAGCCGCTGGTCCGGCCGCACGTGCCGGACCTCGTCGCCGATCTGAAGTCGATCCCCGGCGTCCGGCAGGTCGCGCTGACGACGAACGGCTCGCTGCTGCCCCGGCACGCCGCCCGGCTGCGGTCGGCGGGGCTGGACCGGGTGAACGTCTCGCTGGATTCGCTGAACCGGGAAGCGGCCGCCAAACTGGCCGGCCGCGACGTGCTGTCCGATGTGCTGGAGGGCCTCGACGCCGCCGCGGAGGCCGGCCTGCCGGTCAAGCTGAACGTCGTGCCGGTCCGCGGCGTGAACGACCACGAATGCCTCGACCTGGCGCTGTACGGGGCGGAGCGCGGTTGGGAGGTGCGGTTCATCGAATACATGCCGATGGGGCTCGTCGCCCGGTCGCTGCCGGACGCCACCGTGCCCACGGCCGAACTGCGGGAACGGCTGTCGGAACGGTTCGACCTCCGCCCCGACCCCGAGGTGCCCGCCAGCGACCCCGCCCGCGGCTGGGTCTGTCGTCGCACCGGCGCCCGGATCGGGTTCATCTCCAGCCTGACCGAGAACTTCTGCGCCGCCTGCGACCGCATGCGGCTGACCGCTGAGGGACAGCTCCGCCCGTGTCTGCATCAGGACGTCGGCGTCGACCTGCGGGAGCCGTTGCGGGCCAGGGCGACCGACGACGAATTAGCCGCCCTCTTCCAGAGGTCGGCCGACCGGAAGTGGGCGGGCCACGAGATGACCGCCGCCGAACCGCGCTTCTCGGAGCGGGACATGATCTCGCTGGGGGGCTGAGGCGGTGCGGAGCCTGCGGGAGGTGCTGGCGTTCGCGGACCGCCTGGAGCCCGGCGAGACCGCCGCGGTTTGCACCGTCGTCCGCGTGACCGGCAGCGCCTACGGCCGGCCCGGCGCCCGGCTGATCCTCACGCCGGACGGGCGGCGGGCCGGGTACGTCTCCGGCGGGTGCCTGGAGAAGGAACTGGCCCGGCGGGTCTGGGACGCGACGGCTGAGGGGCCCCGAACGCTTGCCTTCGACACCCGCGGCAACCCCCGCGACCCGGGCGGCGCCTACAACGCCGGCTGCGACGGCGTGATCGAGGTGCTCTGCGAACGGCTGGACGGAGTTGAGGCGGGGAACGATCCGGGCGGCCTGCGGGCGGCGCGGCAGGCCGTGGAGACCGGTGAGCCGGTGCATCGCACGGCGGCGGGGTTTGACGAGGTGATCGAACCGCCGCGACCGCTGACGATCTTCGGGGCCGGCGACGACGCCCGTCCGCTGTGCGAACTGGCCGGCGTGATGGGCTGGGCGGTCACGGTCGTCGCCAAGCAGCCGGACCTCGCCGTGCCCGCCCGATTCCCCGACGCGGAGCGGGTACTGTGCGCCGATCCGGCGACGGTTCTCGACCGGCTCGCCCTCCGCCCGCACGCCGCCGCGGTCGGGCTGACGCACGACTACGAGGGCGACGTTCGCCTGCTCCCCGGGCTGCTGAACAGCGAGATCGGCTACGTCGGCCTGCTCGGCCCGAAGCGGCGGGCCGGCCGTCTGATGACCGACCTGCACGCCGCCGGCCGCCTGCCGCCGCCGGACCGGCTAGGGAAACTTCGCACGCCGGTCGGGTTGGACCTGGGGGCGAGAAATCCGGAAGAGATCGCCGCGGCGGTCGTCGCCGAGATCGTCGCCCATTTCCGCGGCCGCGGCGGCGGGTTCCTCTCCGACCGGGACGCTCCAATCCACGACCCCGGCTGACTGGGAGCCGTCCCGCGGCCGCACTTCTCGCCCCGTCGCCGCTGGGCAAACGCCGCGGCAGCCCCACAATGGCCCCGATGCCCCGTCCCGGACTGCCGCAGAAGCTCGCCCCGGTCGACGACTGCGCCGCAATCGTGCTGGCCGCGGGGGCGTCGAGTCGGTTCGGCTCGCCCAAGCCGCTGGCGCCGTGGGGCGAGGGGACGCTGCTCGAGCAGGCCGTCCACGCCGCCGAGGCCGCCGGCTGCTGGCCGATCGTCGTGGTGGTCGGCTGCGACGCCGCCCGGGTGGCGCGGGCCGTTCCGGCCGCGGCGGCCGTGGCGATCAACCCCCGCTGGGCTGAGGGGCAGGGGACGAGTCTCGCCGCCGGCTTCGAGGCCCTCGCCGGCGGTCAGGAGCCGACCCGCACGCTGATCCTGCCCGTCGATCTGCCCCGCGTCGGTCCGGACGAACTGAAACAGGTGATCACGGCGAGCAAAACCGAGGGCGTCGCCGCCGCCGCGGCGAGCTTTCCCGACGGCGCCGGCGGGGAGGCGTTCGGCCCGCCCGTCTGCGTGACGCCGTCGCTCTACCAGGCGTTGCGGGACTGCACGCCGGAGGGCGGGGCGAAGCCGATCCTCGCTGGGCTGGGCGACGGGCTCGCCCGGGCGCCGCTGCCGGCCGCCGCGGAGGACGTGGACACCCCCGCCGACCTCGCCGCCGCGCAAGCCGCCTCCTGATGAGTTCTCCCCCCGATTCGCCCCTCTCCGCCCCGGCGAGGACCGGCCGCACCGTTGAGGTCCGACTGTTCGGCCCGCAGGCCCGCTTGGCGGGGGCGGACCGGGTGGCGGTGCCGGCGCCGCAAACGGCAACGGTCGCCGACCTGAGAGCCGCGCTCTCCGCTGCCTGCGAGCCGCTGCGGCCCTCGTTGAAGAACAGCCGCTTCGCCGTCGATCATGAGTACGTTGCGGACGACGCCCTGATCCCGTCGGGGGCGGAGGTGGCGCTGATCGGCCTGGTGAGCGGCGGATGAGCGTCCCGGTTCCCCCCGTCCGCCTGCACGACGGCCCGCTGCCGACGGACGGCCCCGACGCGTCCCCCGGCTGCGGGGCCGTGCTCACCTTTGAAGGCATCGTGCGGCCGATGGAGCCGGACGGCGCCGAGACCCGGCCGCTGGCTGCGCTCCGATACGAGGCCTACGAGCCGATGACGAGCCGGGAGCTGGACCGCCTGCGGGCAGCCTGCGCCGAGGAGTTCGGGGCGACGCTGGCGGTGGAGCACAGCGTTGGCGAGGTGCCGGTGGGGGCGTGCAGCTTCCGACTGCGGGTGGCGACGCCCCACCGGGCGGCGGCGCTGGCCTGTTGCGGAGCGTTCGTCGACCGGATGAAACGGGACGTGCCGCTCTGGAAGGTCCCGGTGTGGGCGTGACGGCGCCCGATGCGGCGACGGTCGAAGCGGAAGACGGGCGACGACTGCGGTTCGGCCCGGCGGAGTGGTCCGGCGGGCTGGGGGACCTCGGCACGTTCCTACCGGTGACGGTGTCGCTCTGTCTGGTGTGCGAACTGAACCTCGCCGCCGTGATGATTTGGGCGGGCCTGTTGAACGCGGTGACCGGCCTGCTGTTCCGGCAACCGATCCCCGTGCAGCCGATGAAAGCGATCGCGGCCCTGGCGATCGCCGGCGGCCTGACCGCCGGCGCGGTGCGGACCGCGGGGGTGGGGACGGGGCTCGTCGTCCTGTTACTAGGCGTGCTCGGCGTCGCGGACCGGCTGGGCCGCTGGATTCCCGCGGCCGTGGTGCGGGGCCTGCAGTTTGGCGTCGGGGCGGCGCTGGCGATCCGCGGCGGCCGATGGCTGCTGGAGGACGCCGCCTCGTTCTGGCTCGCCGCCCCCGTCTCCGCGGCCGTGCTGCTGGCGCCGCGCTGGCCGCGGGTTCCGCTACTGGTCATCGTCGTGGCCGCCGGGCTGACGGCCGGGGCCCTGGTGGACGGGACCGCGGCGCCGACGCCGCCGTTCATGGCGCTCCCGACGGAGGCGGAATGGCGGACCGGGATGCTCGAACTGGCGCCGGCCCAGCTTCCGCTGACGCTGCTCAACAGCGTGGTGGCCGTCTGCCTGCTGTCGGCCGACTACTTTCCGGGCCGCGGCGTCTCGCCGGGGAAGATGGCAAGCTCCGTGGGGGCGATGAACCTGCTCGCCGTCCCGCTGGGCGGGATGCCCGTCTGCCACGGCGCCGGCGGGCTGGCGGCCCAGTACCACTTCGGCGCCCGCACCGGGGGGGCGGTGGTTCTTCTCGGCGGAATGAAGATCGCCGCGGGGCTCGCCCTGCTGCTCGTCCCGGCGGGGGCGATCACGGCCTTTCCGCGGCCGATCCTCGCCGTGCTGCTGCTCGCCGCCGGCTGGCGACTGGCGAGCGCCGCCGGAGCGATGCGGGGCGGCACGGGCGTCGCCGTAACGGTCGCCACCGGGGCCGGCGTCGCGTTCGCCGGCACGCTCTGGGGCGTGGGCGGGGGACTGCTGCTCTGGCTCGCCCTGCGGACGACGCGACGGTTCGTTAGCCGCCCTCCTGCAGAGAGCGGCTAACGGGGGAGGCTCACCAGCTGGCTTTGGTCATGCCGGGGATCAGGCCGTCGAGGGCCATGTCCCGCAGCATGATCCGGGAGATCTGGAACTTGCGGTAGGTGCCCCGCATCCGCCCGGTCAGCTTGCAGTAGCGGCGGTAACGGGTCGGGCTGCTGTTCCGGGGCAGGGCGGCCAGACCGTCGTAGTCGCCGGCTTCCTTCAGCTTGGCGCGTTTGGCGGCGTAACGCTCGATCAGCCGAGCGTTCCGCTTCATTTTTTCAATCTTGCCCTTGGAAGCCATCGAGCGGGGTCCCGCGGCGCGGGAGTTCTAAACGGGGAAAATGTACGGGGGGACAGCGGACGGACCGGCCGCGGGTCGGGCATCATAGGGACGCCGGGCCGTCTCGCAACCGCGGTCGCCTCATTGCACCTTGCGTTTGCCGGCGCGTCGGCACGCCTCGGAGCAGTAGCGGACGTTTTCCCAGTCGCGTTCCCACTTCTTCCGCCACCGGAAGGGCCGCCCGCAGACCGGGCAGATCTTCGTCGGCAGGTCGCGCGGGGCGGGGGAGCGGGGCACGATATCAACGCGGGCGCGGGCGGCGGGCGTGATTGACCGGACGGGGGCGGGATCTTACCGTCCTCGGTTCGCCCCGGCGGCCGGATCGCCGCCCCAGTCTTTGCATAAAGCGACGGATGAAGTCCGAAGAGCGGCAGGCCCTCCAGCAGAACGAACTGGAGCAGGAATACGTCGGCCACCTGAAGCCGTTCCTGGAAAAGTACGGCCGGCTGGTCGCGCTGGTCGCGGTCGCGGTCGTGCTGCTGTTCGTAGCCTTCAGCGTCTGGCGCGGGGCGAATCGCGCCAACCGCGAAGCCGGCTGGCCGGCGCTGTTCGAGGCGCAGAGCGTCGCCGAACTGGAAGCCGTCGCCGACGAGGAACTCAGCGGCACGACGAACGCCACCGCCTGGGCCCACCTGCGGGCCGGCAACACGTTCCTCGCCACGGCCTCCGGCGCCGCGTTCACCGACCGCAAGGGCGCCGAGGACGATCTCGCCTCGGCGAAGAAGCACTTCGAGGCGGCGCTCGCCTTCGAGGGCGCCCCTTCCGCCGTCCGGGCCCAGGCCCTCTACGGCTTGGCCAGCGTGGAAGAAGCCACCTCCGCCGGCGACGTGAAGGCGGCGACCGACCTCTACAACCGGCTGATCGCCGACTACCCCAGCTCCCCGCTGGTCCCGGCCGCCGAACTGCGGCTGGAAACGCTGAAGCGCTCCTCCACCGGCCCGTTCCTCGCCTGGTTCGACAAGCAGAACCCGCAGCAGGAAGACCTCGCCCGCCCGCTGGATAACGTGCCGGCCGAGGACGGGGACGACGCCCTGCTCCCCGGCGTCGAGGGCGCCGCCCCGGACGCTCCCGCCGCCCCGGAGACGGAGCCAGAGACCGCAGACGCCCCGATGGCGCCGACGGACGCGTCGCCCGAGCCCGTGGCCAGCGAGACGTCGGAGTCGACGCCGGCCCCGGAATCCGACGGCGAGCCGACGCCGGAGACCCCCGAGAGCGGCGACGGCGAGAGCGGCGAAGGCGACGAGACCCCGGCTCCCGGCGGTGAGTGACGCGGAACGCAGGACCCTCTCCGTCGGGGAGGCCGAAGCGGGGGAGCGGGTGGACGTCGCTCTGGCCGGGATGTTCCCGGAGCACAGCCGCTCCGCATTGCAGAAGGCGGTGAAGGCCGGGGCGGTGACGCTCAATGGCGGCCCCGTGAAAAGCGGCTACCGGCTGCGGGAGGGCGACGTGCTCTGCGGCGCCGCCCCGGAGGCGACCGCCCCCACCGTCCCGCCGGAGGACCTGCCGCTGGACGTGCTGTTCGAGGACGAACGGCTGATCGTCGTCAACAAGGCGGCCGGGATGATCGTGCACCCCGGCCGGGGGAATCCGACCGGCACCCTCGCCGCGGCGTTGCAGCACCGGTTCGACACGCTGTCGGACGCCGGCGGGGAGCACCGCCCCGGCATCGTGCACCGACTCGACCGCGACACCAGCGGCGTGCTGGTGGTCGCCAAAGACAACCCGGCCCACGCGGCCCTCAGCGATCAGTTCGCGAAACGGACGGTCAAGAAGGAGTACGCCGCGATCGCTCGGGGCGTGCCGGGGTTCGATTCGGACTGGATCGAAACTCATGTCCGCACCGACCCGCGGGTGCGGGAGCGGATGCAGGTCTGCGATCCCGGCGGCAACGCCCGGTCTGCTCGGACCTTCTACGAGGTCGCCGAACGCTTCCCGCCGAAGGACGGTCGGGGGACCGGCTACACGCTGTTCCGCCTGTTCCCGCACACCGGCCGTACGCATCAGCTACGGGTGCACCTCCGGCACCTCGGGCACCCGATCGTCGCGGACGCCATGTACGGCGGCGGGAAATCCTTCACGGAGGCGGAGGCCCGCGGGGAGACGAAGCCCGGCGGCCGGACGTTCCTCCGTCGGCAGGCGCTGCACGCCCGTCGGCTGGAGTTCGATCACCCGGCGAGCGGCGAGCGTCTCGTCTTCGAGGCGCCACTGCCCGCGGACATGACGGCGGCGCTCGACGCTCTGCGCGACGCCCGCTAGCCTGCCGGGCATGCACCTCGCCCGCTTCTCCCTCGCCGCCGCCGCCGCACCGCTCGTTGGGTTGCTGGAGGAAGAGGGGCGGATCGTGGCCCTCGGCGACGCCGGCGACGGCCTGACGCTGTCGGCGCTGCTGCATGCGGACGACCCCGCCGACCGCGTGCGCCGCTGCGCCCGGGGCGAATCGTTTCGGCTGGACGACGTCCGCCTGCTTCCGCCGGTCGAGCGGCAGGAAGTGTGGGCGGCGGGGGTGACCTACAAGCGGTCGCAAGTTGCCCGGATGAGCGAATCCGAGGCCGCCGCGGACCATTACGACCGCGTCTACACCGCCGACCGGCCGGAGCTGTTCTTCAAATCGACGCCGGAGCGCGTCGTGGCGGACGGCGAACCGATTCGCGTGCGGTCGGACAGCCGCTGGACCGTGCCGGAACCGGAACTGACGCTGCTCGTGGCCCCCGACGGCCGCATCGTCGGCTACGCCGTGGGCGACGACGTCTCCGCCCGGGACATCGAGGGCGAGAACCCGCTCTACCTGCCGCAGGCGAAGACCTACGACGGCTCCTGCGCCCTCGGTTCGAGCGTGCTGCTGGCCGACGGGCCGCTCGATCTGGCCGCAACCACGATCACGCTCACAATCGAACGGGACGGCGCCACGGCCTACGAGGACAGCACCGACCTGTCCCAGATGAAGCGGTCGCTGGAGGAGCTCGTCGGCTGGCTGACGAAGGAGTATTCGATCCCCGACGGCGCCGCCCTGATGACCGGCACCGGACTGGTGCCGCCGGACCAGTTCACCCTGGAGGAGGGGGACGCGGTCACCATCGCGATCGCCGGCGTCGGCACGCTGCGGAACCCGGTCGTGCAGGGGTAGTGTCCGCTGTGCGGACCCCCGGCCCAGTCAGCGATCGCCAAGAATACGGTCCGCGGAGCGGACCCTACGGCCTCACTGCTGGCTCTGCGCGGCTTGGTAGGAGGCCTTGTGGCCCTCGGTCATCACCACGTCGAGGTCGAAGTCGATCGTCGTCTCGGCCTGCCCGGAGAAGCCGCCGGAGATCGGCATGCAGAACTGCGGGTCCGCCGAGGCGGTCACAGTCACGTGCCGATCGGCGACGGCGAGGCCGCGGGTCGGATCGAAGGCCCGCCAGCCGCCGCCGGGCAGGAAGACCTCCGCCCAGGCGTGCAGTTCCGGCTCGCCGCCGCTCTCCGGCGGGCTGGTGTACCCGCTGACGAACCGGCAGGCGAGGTCCTGCGTCCGGCAGGCGTCGATGAACAGCACGGCGAGATCCCGGCAGGCCCCGCCTCCTTCCAGCACCTCGGAGGGCGTGAACGGTTCGCCCGTCTCCCGATAGCGGACCGGGCAGCGGCGGTGGATCTCGCTGTTGAGGGCCGTCAGGAAGTTGATCGGGTTCGGGTTCTCCTCCGCCAGCCGGGCCGCCATCTTGGCGACCGGATCGCCGGCCGGGATCTTGCCGGGCACCCGGGCCATCGAGGGGATCAGCAGCGGGCCGAAGTCGCCGTAGTCGACCGGCAGCTCGGTCGCCTCGATGAGGAAGTCGAAGGGGTTGTCCCGAATGATCTCCACCGTCAGCAGGGCGGTAATCGTCAGTCGGTCCGTCTCGCCGTTGAACCAGACGACCTCCGTGGCGTTGCCCTCGGCGTCGAGGTCTTCGGTCCGGCCGACGGGCTGGGGGGCGATGGAGAGGGTGTGGGCGATGCAGCGCTGGCCGGCCCCGTCGCGGGGCCGGAACCGCAGCGTCTGCGGGCCGAGGGTGACCGGGGCGCTGTAGCGGTACCGGGTCGTGTGACGGACGTTGAAGCGCACCGAGAGCTTTCAAGACGGTGGCGGCCGGGACGGGCGTTTCCCTCGGCCGGAGGTGGGACGGCATTCTATCCGGCGGCCCGAAAGCGGACCGGGAGGAACCCGCGTGCCGCGGTCAGGTGCCGTACTGGTCCGGACGGTGGGCCTCGAACACGTCGCCCCACTCAGAAGGGACCATCTCCCGCAGGGGTTCCAGCCAATTGCTGGGAATCTGGCGGATGCTGTTCCGCAGCCGGTCCTGCCACCAGTCGGTAATTTCGGTGAGTTCCGCCTGGGTGAACCGGCGTTCGATCGTGCGGAAGCCGCCTTTTTTGTAGAGCACGATGTCGATCGGCGGCCCCACGTCGGCGGCGCTGATGCGGGTCGAGTCGAACGCTAAACAGCCCACCTTCAGGGCGAACCGCATCGGGTCCTCGTACTTGAGGGTCCGATCCAGCACCGGCTTGCCGTACCCGCCGGCGCCGATGATCTGGTAGGGCGTGTCCCGCTCCACGCCGACCCAATTCCCCTCGGGGTAGACGAGAAACAGCCGGTGCTGATCGTCGCCGTGCATCTGCCCGCCGATCAGGGCGTGGATATTCAGGTCCAGCCCCGACGCGCGGAGGGCCTCGCCGTCCTCCTTCGCCACTTTGCGGATCTGCGAGGCGAGCAGGTTGGCCACCTCGAACAGCCGGTTCTCCACGGTGCGGCCGGGACGGGCGATCTCGTCCTCGAAGTAGGTGAGGGCCTTGTCGCGGGCGCTGCGCAGACCGCTGGTCATCACGAAGCAGGAACCCGCCGGGCGGTCGCCGCCATGCGTGCGATAGCCGGGCGCGTCCTCGGCGAGCGGCGGAAAATCGTAGACGGAGACCTTTTTGGCGGCGATCACCTCGCTGCCGGTCGTCACGCGGGTGTCGGAGAGGCCGACGATGCCGTCCTCCACCTTCATCGCGAGACAAAACGTCATGGGCGAACCTTCAACGGGCGACGGCGAACCGTCGGAGCGGGGGGCGTCGGCAATACAGCGTCCGGGGACGGCGGGCAGTGTACCGCGGCCTCAGCTGATTTGCGGAGCGAAGAACGTCTCGAACACCGCGTCCCCCGTCTGATTGAGTTGCCGCTGCGTGGAGTCGAGGAACTCGTGCATGCCGCCGGCGACGATCTCGTCGGCCCGGGTGAACGCCAGCCCGGCGTGCAACTTGCCCAGCCGCTGCTCCGCGGCGCTGGCGAAGGTGCCGGACGGCGTGCCGGTGATCGCGTGCAGGGCGCCGTCCGCCTGGGCCAGACAGGAGAGCACGCTGCGGGGGAACTGGAGGTCGAGCACCAGGAAGTCGACCACGTCCCGCGGGGTGATCCGACCGTGCTTCTGCCGGTACATCTGCAGGGCCCCGGCGCTGCGGAGCAGGGCGGCCCACTGGAGCGAATCGAACGGCGTGCCCACGTCCTCCGGTTCGGGAAGGAGCAGGTAATACTTCACGTCGAGGATCCGGGTCGTCTTGTCCGCCCGCTCGATGCTGCGGCCCAGGCGGCAGAACTGCCAGGCCTCGCCGTGGGTCATGGTCGCGTCGGTGACGCCGAGGAATTGCTGGCCGGCCTGCCGGACCTTCTCGAAGAACTCCTGCGGTTCGTGGACGGGCCCCTCGCCGTTGCGGGATTCGCAGGCCTCGGCGACCATCAGGTGGAACTGGTTGAGGTGCTCCCACATCTCCTCGGAGATGCACTCCCGCACGGTGCGGGCGTTCTCCCGGGCGGTCGCCAAACAACTGCGGACGCTGTTGGGATTTTCCGCGTCGAGGGCGAGGAAGCGGATGACGTTCCGCCGCGTCGGCACGCCGAAGCGCTGGGAGAACGCATCGTCGTCGCCGCTGGTGACGACCAGCGGGTGCCACTGCTCCCCCTCGCCGGACGAGCCCGGCAGGTCGAGGGAGAGGTTCAGGTTCACGCCGATGAAGCGGGCGACGTTCTCCGCCCGCTCCACGAGGCGGCTCATCCAATAGACCGATTCGGCGACTCGAGACAGCATGACGGGCGGGGGGCGAAGGCTGGCGGGCGGGACGGGGGCAAGAGCGGAACGGGCCTCATCCGCCCCCGCTGCTCTCGGACAGGACCCAGGTGTCCTTGCTGCCGCCGCCCTTGCTGCTGTTCACAACCAGCGAGCCGGGGGTGAGGGCCACCCGCGTCAGACCGCCGGGGAGCACGTAGGTTTCCGGCCCGCGGATGATGAACGGCCGCAGATCGACGTGCCGGCCGGCGAGGTTCAGTCCGCCGTCGGGCTTCGGATCGCAGAGCACCGGCACCCGGGAGAGGGCCAGCGTCGGCTGGGCGATGTAGTCCCGCGGGTCGTCCTTGATGCGGGCGGCGAACTCCTCGCGCTCCGCAGCGCTGCTGGCCGGGCCGATCAGCATGCCGGACCCGCCGCTCTCGTTGGCAGGCTTGACGACCATCTTTTCGAGGTTCGCCAGCACGTGCTTCAACCCGTCCGGGTCGCCGCAGCGGTAGGTCGGCACGTTCGGCAGGATCGGATCCTCGTTCAGGTAGTACCGGATCATGTCCGGAACGTAGGTGTAGATCACCTTGTCGTCCGCCACGCCGGTGCCGGGGGCGTTGGCGAGGGCGACCCGGCCGCTTCGGTAGGCCTCCATCAGGCCGGGGACGCCCAGCAGGCTGTCCTTGCGGAAGGCGGCGGGGTCGAGGAACTCGTCGTCGATCCGGCGGTACAGCACGTCGACGCGCTGCAGCCCGCGGGTGGTCCGCATCTGGACGAAGCCGTCCCGCACCACCAGGTCGCGGCCCTCCACCAGCGGGATGCCCATCTGCTGGGCGAGGAAGCTGTGCTCGAAGTAGGCGCTGTTGTAGATGCCCGGGGTGAGCACCGCGGCGATCGGGTTCTCCACCCGCCCGCCGCAGAGCCAGTGCAGGCACTCCAGCAGGCGCCAGGGGTAGTCGTCCACCGGGCGGATGTCGTTGTCGGTGAACAGCCCGGGGAAGGTCTGCTTCGTCAGGCGCCGGTTCTGGAGGACGTAGGAGACTCCGCTGGGCACCCGGAGGTTGTCCTCCAGCACGTACAGCGTCCCGTCGCTGTCGCGGACGAGGTCGGTGCCGGTCACGTGGCACCAGACGCCCCGCGGCGGCTTCAGGCCGATGCACGGCTTTTTCAGCCCCTCGCCGCTCTCCACGGCCGACCGCGGGACGACGCCGTCGTTGAGGATTTTCTGATCGCCGTAGACGTCGCCGATGAATCGGTCGAGGGCGACGATCCGCTGCTTCAGGCCGCGCTCGACGGTTCGCCATTCTTCGGCGGTGATGACCCGGGGAAGGATATCGAACGGAATGATCCGTTCCTTGCCGCGGGCGTCGCCGTAGACGCTGAACGTGATGCCCAGCCGCCGCATCGCCGTCTCCGCGGCGGCCTGGCGGCGGGCGAGATCGCCGGGAGCGAGTTCCGCGACGCGTCGGCAGAGGCGTTCGCTGGCCGGTCGGGGGGTGCGGTCCTCGGCGACGGTTTCGTCGAAGAATCCGCCGAGGTCGTAGTCGGTGAAGAGCTCAGCCGGATCAGGCGGGGCCGCGCCCGCGGACTGAGTTTGCGCTTGAAACATCGGGAGCATGGCGATTCCCTCGCGGGGTGAGCGGCCCCGGCGAGTCGGCCGAACGGAACCTCAGCATAGCGAGCGACGTCGCCTTACCTCAAACTGCGGCGCGTCTCGCCCCCGCGCCGTCCCGCCATGCAACCCGCCGCCCCCGTCGCCTTCGACGCCTTCGACGCCACCCCGGACGTTTCCGGCGAGGTCCGCGACCTGCGGTTCCGTCCCGCCGACCCGCACGCGGCGACCGTGTTGAGCCCCGAGCAGGTCGCGCAGTTCAACGATCGCGGCTTCGTCGCCCCGCTGCCGGCGTTCGATCCGGCGGAGGCGGACCGCATCCGCGCCTACTTCGACGGGCTGCTCGCCGACGCGTTGGCCGCCGGGAAGGACAGCTACTCGCTCTCCACCGCCCATCTGGCCCACGGCGGCGTCTACGACCTGCTGACCCACCCGACGCTGGTCGCCTACGCCGCGGACCTGCTGGGCGAGAACGTGGTCGGCTGGGGCTCGCACTTCTTCTGCAAGATGCCGGGCGACGGCACGGCGGTCGGCTGGCACCAGGACGCCAGCTTCTGGCCGCTCTCCCCCAGTCACGCGGTCACGATCTGGCTGGCGATCGACGACGCCGACGAGGGCAACGGCTGCATGCGGTTCCTCGCCGGCTCGCACCACAGCGGGCACCTCACCTACCGGGAGAGCACGCCGGAGGATCACTCCGCCCTCAATCAGGTCGTGCCGAACGCGGAGCAATACGGCGAGGAAGTCCTCGACGAGTTGAAGGCCGGCACGTGCAGCGTGCACAGCGATCTGCTGCTGCACGGCAGCGAGGCGAACCCCGGCCCCCGCCGCCGTTGCGGCCTGACGCTGCGGTACTGCTCCGCCGACGTCCGGGCGGGGCAGGGGTGGAACGCCAAGGGGGTGCTCGTCCGCGGCGAAGACCCCGGCGGCCACTGGGCCAACCCGCCCCGGCCCGCAGGTCCGGCCTGGTAGGCGGCCGCTCAGCCGATCAGGCGGACGTCGGCGATGCGGAAGCGACTGGCCGGCTCGGCGGGAATGCGGGAGAGGTCGACCGACAGATCCTGCGGCGGGACCTCGTACCGCACGGCGTCAACCAGCAGCCCGAGGAAGGAGCGGAGCAGGGCCAGCGTCGCGTCCTCCCCGGGGCAGCGGTGGCCCTCCCGCAGCGGTCCGCCCCCCTGCGGCACCAGGGCGTGCGGGCAGGCCCCGCCGTGGGCGAAGCGTTCGGGACGGAACCTCTCCGGTTCGTCCCAGGCATCAGCGTCGTGATTCGTGCCGTACAGGTCGAGCAACACCCATTCGTCCCGTTCGAATCGCCGGCCGCGCCACTCGAAGGGTTCCCGGACCTTGCCGCCCACCGCCGGGAAGAACGGGTAGTACCGCCGCACCTCCTGCGCGAAGGCCTGCCTGGCCCCGTCGACCGCGTGGCTCTCCTCCGCGGCGCCGTCCGTCAGCGCCGCGCGGCGGTCCGGGCGCTCGTGCAGCGCCAGGGCGGCGAAGACCATGAAGCGGGCCACGGCGACGACGGGCCGGGTCAGGTTGAGCAGCTCCACGGCCGCCACCGCCTCGTCGAGCCGCTCCCCGGAGGCGTCCTCGTAGGCCGCGAGGCGGCCGAGGGGCGTGTCGGCGGCGACCGCCGCGCCGGACCGGGCCGCCCGGACGCGGTCCGCCGCCCATTGCTCAGTCCGTCGCCGCAGCCGCTGGCCGCGCCAGTTGCGCGGCCCGATCGCCCCCGCCCCGTCGATCATCGCGGCGAACTCCCGCGTGCGGTCCTCCGCCTCCTCGCCCGTCACCGGGGCGCCGATCCAGTCGCAGGCGGCCCGCGTCAGAATCGCTTCCAACTCGCCGAGCAGTTCCACCGGGCCCTCTTCGTCCTGCCAACCGTCGGCGGCGGCTCGGAATTCTCGTTCGAAACGCCCAACGAGGTTTCCCACCGATTCCGCCGACAGGCACTCCAGAAAGAGCTCCTTCCGGTGATGATGGGCCGCCCCGTCGAGCGTCTGCACGCTGCGGCGGTCTTGCAACAAGGTGAGGGCCGTCGCCGGCACCGCCCCCTGCCGGGTGAACCGGCCCGGCGTGTAGAACATCTCCGCCGCCTCCCGGCCCCGCACGCAGATCGCCGGGGCGAGCATCAGCCGACAGCGGAATGCATCCGTCCCCAGTCGCCGGCAACGATTCGAAATAAACTCGTAGCCTTCGCTCAGCAAGCCGAGCGAACTGTCGGGGGCGGACACACGGGGGAAGGCGGACATCAATCGAGCCGGCGGAGGGACGAGCGGCGAACCGACAGGTTACGGACCGCTCCGCCGAGCCTCCCCCGGTCCTTCCCCCGCGGTCTCCGGTGGCTGCCCCGGGGCGGAAGCGGCTCCCCCACGGGCGGCGCCGCCGCCCGGCGCCTAAGATGCTCGATTCGTCCCCCGCCCCCCGCGGTCCGTCCGTGCATCGCTCCGTCTACGTCCACGTCCCGTTCTGCCGGCACCGCTGCGGGTATTGCGATTTCACGCTCGTCGCCGGCCGGGACGATCTCGCCGACCGCTATCTCGCCGCGCTGGATCGGGAACTCGACCGCGTCGCCCCGCCGACGCCCGGGGGTCGTGTGGAACTGGACACCCTGTTCCTCGGCGGCGGCACGCCGACCCGGCTGACCAGCCCGCAACTGGACCGGCTGTTCGCCGCCGTTTTCCGCCGGTACCGGCTGGCGGAGGGGGCGGAGGTCTCCGTCGAGGCGAACCCGTCGGACGTCACCCCGGAGTTGGTGGATTGTTTGGCGGACGCCGGCGTGAACCGCGTCAGCCTCGGGGTGCAGTCGTTCGACGCCGACGCTCTGAAAGTCCTCGAACGGGATCACGCCCCCGCCGACGTGCCCCGCGTGCTGGAGACCGTGCGGCGGCGGATCGAGAACATCTCGCTCGATCTGATCTACGCCGTCCCGGGGCACGACCTCGCGGGGTGGGAGGCGACGCTGGACGCCGCCCTCGCCCTGGAGCCGACGCACCTGTCCACCTACGGGCTGACGTTCGAGAAGGGCACCGCCTTCTGGTCCCGGCGGCGAAAGGGCGAGCTGATTTCGCCGCCGGAGGAGTCGGAGCGGGCGATGTACGCCGCCGCGATGGATCGCCCCGCCGCGGCCGGATTCCGCCAATACGAACTGAGCAGTCACGCCCGCCCCGGCTCCGAGTGTCGCCACAACCGGGCCTACTGGTGCGGGGACGATTTCGAGGCGTTCGGCCCCGGGGCGGCGAATCTGCTGGGCGGGGTGCGGCGAATGAACCACCGCGGGGTGCTCGGCTGGCTGCGGCGGGTCGAGGCGGGCGAGCCGCCGTGGATCGAGGAGGAAACTCTCGACCCGGAGGAGCGGGCCCGGGAGCTCGTCATGCTGAACCTGCGGCGGGTCGAGGGGGTCGTCAGCGACGACTTCGCCCGCCGCACCGGCTCCGCCGTTGACGACCTGCTCGGGGACGATTTGGTGGAACAGCGCCGGCGGGGGCTGGTCGAGTCGGACGAGGCCGGCGTGCGGCTGACCCGCGACGGCCGCTTCGTCGCCGACGGCGTGATGGCCGCGTTTCTCTGACCGGCGCGGGCCGCCCGGCGGATCTGCGCGGCTCACGCGGTTTCCGCGGGTCGGGAAACCGCGCGGGGGAGGAGGCGCCCGAATCGTTCGTTCGGGGCCGCCGTCCGCAGACCCGGGTTGGGGCGAAGGGCGTGGCGAGCAATAATCGCAATTCCCCGCCGTCGGCCCCGCCCGACGGCCGCTTCCCGCCCGCAATCCCACGGACGTCCCTTGCCGGCCTCCCCCCCGAACGCGGACCGCGACGATCGGTCGGGCCGCCGGTCTCCGGCGGTCCCCCGCGCCTCCTGGGCCCTCGCGGCGTTCTGCCTCGTCCTGCCGGTCGTCGGCTGGGGGCTGTCGCAGATTCACCTCGAGAACGACGTCGAAAGCTGGTTGCCCGAGGGCGACCCGGACGCCGCCCGGCTGGCCTGGTTCAAAGAGCACTTTCCCAACGAGGACACGCTGGTCCTCAGTTGGCCGGGCGTGCAGGCGGGCGACCCGAAGCTGGAGGAATACGCCGCCGCAATCCGCGGCCGACGGGACGAAGAGGGCATCCCCCGCGGCGGCAGTCGCCTGATCGCCCACGTCGTGACGCCCACGGGGCTCGCCGGCCGCATGGTCGAAACCGGCGTCGATCCGGACGACGCCGTGGACCGCGTCACCGGCCTGCTGGTCGGCGGCGGCCCCCTGCGGGTGGTGCTCACCGAGGCGGGCAAAGCCGATCCCGCAACCGCCGCGGAACGCCTCGCCGCGGCGGTTCGCGTCGCGGCGAACGTCGAACCGGAGGTCGCCCCGGCGGTCGACGTCTCCCCCTACGGCGACCTCTCCACGGCGGCTGCCGATCCGACGACGGGCGACGCGGACGGGGAACCGGACTTCACCTTTCCCGTCGCCGGTCCGCACGACCTGACCGTCCGCTGGCCGCGGATGGACGCCTCCGAGGAGACGCTGGCGGCGGCCCGGACCGCCGCTGAGGGCGTCCGCGACGCGGAGGGGCGGCCGTACGTGGAGGAGGTCTTCCGCGTGCCCGGTCAGCCCGCTGCGGTCTCCGTGACCCTCTCCGAGGCCGGCGCCGCCGACCCGAAGGCGACCGTCGCGGCCCTGCAAGACGCCGCGGAAGCGATTGGCGTGCCGAAGGAGGACCTGCGGATCGGCGGCCGCACCGTCACGGCGGTTGCTCTGAACGAAGCGCTCAAGCGCACCGCCCTGAACCGGGAGGCGCCCGTGTGGAAGCTGTGGGAACGCAGCCCGGTGTTGCTGTCGTTCCTCGTCTCCTCCGGGCTCGCCTTCTGGCTGCTGGGCGGATTGCGGGTCTCGTTGTGCGTGCTCGGGGCGACGTTGTTCACGGTGCTGACGGCGCTCAGCATCGTCCCGCTGACCGGCGGGGGCATGAACATGGTGCTGGTCGTGATGCCCTCCCTGCTGACGGTGCTCACGCTCAGCGCCGGGGTGCACCTGGTGAACTACTACCGACACGCCGCCGAGGACGGCCGCGGGAACGCCGTGGCCCGGGCGTTGTCCGTCGCCCGCACGCCGACGTCGCTCGCCGCCGCCACGACTGCGGTGGGGCTCGTGTCGCTGGGCGTCAGCCCCTTGGTGCCGGTGCGGGAGTTCGGCATCTATTCGTCGATCGGCTGCGGGATCATGCTGGCGGTCGTGCTGTTCGGTCTGCCGGCGCTATTGGAACACCTCGCCCCGCCGCCGTCGGGCCGGGGCGCCGCCGGCTCTCTTTGGGAGAAGTACGCCGCCGGCCTGACCCGCTGGCGGCTGCCGGTCATCGGCGGCTGCCTGTTGGCCGCCGCGGTCTGCTCCGCCGGGCTGACGCGGTTCCGCACTGAGACGAAGGTCATCAAGTACTTCCCGCCCACCGCCCCGGTGGTGCAGGACTACGGCTACTTTGAAGACCGCATCACCGGCGTGGTCCCGGTCGACGTCGTCGTGCGATTCGACCAGGCTTCTCTGGAAGACCCGCAACAGTCCTTCACGAACCGCATGGAGCTGGTCCGGGCCGTCGCCGAACGCATCGAGGCGCACCCGGAGATCAGCGGGGCGATCTCCTTGGCGAGCTTCCGGCCGCCCTCGGAGCCGCTGGCCCCGGACGCCGGACGGTTCGCCCGCATCGGCTATTTCCGCCGGGCCCGCGAGACGCAGTTGCGGGTTCAGGAAGACCCGTCGTCGGCGACGTTTCTCACCACCGCCCACACGGCGAGCCCGTCGGTGGACGGCGACGAGCCGATGGCGGCGCCGGGGGACGAGCTGTGGCGGATCAGCGCCCAGGCGAACATCCTCACCGACGTCGACTACGCCGACCTGACCGCCGACCTGCACGCCGCCGCGGCGGACGTGCTGAAGGACCAACCCGGCGCCGGCTACGCCGTGACCGGCCTCGTGCCGCTGTTCCTCCGGACGCAGGAGGCGGTGTTGGAAGGGCTGATCGACAGCTTCGGCCTCGCCTTCGCCGTCATCGCCGTCGTGATGAGCATCGTGCTGGGCTCCGTCCGGGCCGGACTGACCGCGATGCTGCCGAACATCCTGCCGGTCACGGCGGTATTCGGTCTGGTGAGCTGGTTCTGGGTGCCGGTGGACATCGGCACGATGATCTCCGCCAGCGTGGCGCTGGGCATCGCGGTGGACGGGACGCTGCACCTGGTCGCCGCGTTCCGACACGCCCCGGCCGGGCTGTCCCGGGAGGATGCGGCCGCTCACGCCCTGCACGAATGCGGTCCGGCGTTGTGGCAGACAAGCCTGATCGTCGGCATCGGCCTGCTGATGCTCGCCCCGGCGGAGTTGCTGCTGGTCAGCCGGTTCGGCTGGCTGATGTCGGCCCTGATCGCCGCGGCCCTGATCGCGGACGTGGTGCTCCTGCCGGCGTTGCTGGCCGGACCGATGGGCTCCCTGATTCGCCGGTGCCCGGCGTCGGAGCAGGGGGACGACGAGGACGCGTCCGCGGACGATCCCCCGGCCTCCGCGGAGGCCGCCGCCGATCGGGAGGAGCCGAGACGCGTCACGGAGCCGGAGCCGCGTCCGCAGCTCGCGGCGTTCACCCGCCCCGCCTGACGGGCCCCCGCGGCGTCGGCCGGCGGGAACGAACGGCGGTTGATCGTTCGCCGTCGCCGGATCTCGCCGTAGGATAAAGGTCCCGTATCCCTTCGCTCCCCCGGCCGATGCCGAACGAGTACGTCGAACCCGTCGGAAACCGCATCCTCGTCCGGAAGGACGAGAGCCGCGGACAAACCCGCGGCGGGATCGTGCTGCCGAGCGACGCCGAGATTCCGACCATCACCGGCCGGGTCGTGGAGATCAGCGCGATGGTCGAACGGGACGCGGACTTTCCCGTCCGGAAATACGACAAGGTGCTGTATCACCCCAAGCGGGCGATCCCGGTCGACCTGGAGGCGGACAATCGGCTGTTCGTCGTGCCGATCGCCGACGTCTGCGCAGTGTTCCGCCGCAGTACGGAACCGGTCAGCAGCGGCGAACTGGAGATCGCCGAGGGGGCCGACGGCGACGGGGACGCGACCGGCGCCGCCTGAGCGGGGGCAAAAAGAAAGCGTCCCGGACCCTCGGTGGGTCCGGGACGTTGCACGTTCACGGTTGAGTCCGGCGTTACTCGGACTTCTCTTCAAGGCCCGGCACGTCCAGGGCGGTCACCTGCACGGTGGTGTACTTCTGGCGGTGACCGGTGTGCCGGCGGGAGTTCTTCCGGCGGCGAATCTTCTGAATCTCCAGCTTCTGGCCCTTGTCCAGCGGGCGGAGCACCTCAGCGGTGACGGTGGCGCCTTCGATCAGCGGGGCGCCGATCGCGCTGGCGCCGCCGCCGTTGGCCAGCAGCACGCGGTCGAAGGTGATCGTGCCGCCTTCTTCGGCGTCGCGGCGGTAGTCGATGGACAGCTTCTCGCCGGGGGCGACGCGGTACTGGCGGCTGCCGTCTTCGATGATCGCGAACATGGCTCTTTCGTCCGGCGGGGCGCCGGGGCTCGGTTCCGGCCGGGATGAATCCGGGCGCGGCGTCGGAGGGGGATGTGAAAAACGCCGAGGCCCGGCCGGGCCTCGGCGTTGGAGCGACACTCTACGCGATTACTTCCCGCCCCGCGAGGGAAGGGGGGGCAGGTTCTTCACCGCCCGGCCGTTGTCGTCGACGGCGGAGAGGGCGAGGAACTCCGGGTGGGTGTCCGCCTTGGCGCTGATCGCGATCCGGATGTCGCGATCCTCCTCCAGGTGCATGATCTCCCGCCGCTTGCGGTTGTTCAGATCGTCCGCGACGGCCTCGTGCACGGTGACGGTCAGCTCGGCGACGTTCTTCACGCCCGCGGCGGCCAGTAGCACGCGCATCACTTCGATCGACATGCTCTCCGGCGTCTTGACCTGTCCGGTGCCGTTGCAGCACGGGCAGTCGTTGTACAGCGCCCGGCCGAGGGAGGGGCGGATGCGTTGGCGGGTCATCTCCACCAGGCCGAAGGCGCTGGGTCGGGAGACCTTGGTGCGGGCGCGGTCGCGTTCGAGGTGCTGCTCGAAGGCCCGCAGCAGGCCGCGGCGGTGCCGTTCGGCCCGCATGTCGATGAAGTCGTTGACGATCACCCCGCCCAGATCGCGGAGCCGCAGCTGGCGGGCAATCTCCGCCGCGGCGGCGAGGTTCACCTTGTAGGCGCTCTCCTCGGCGTCCTTGGCGCCGCGGGCGGAGCCGCTGTTCACGTCGATCGCCACCAGCGCTTCGGTCTGGTCGATCACGATCGAGCCGCCGCCCTTCAGCGGGACCTGGCGCTGCTGGATATTGGCGATCTCGTCCTCGATGCCGTGCTTCTGGAACAACGGCGCGTTGTCCTCGTGCAGATGCAGTCGGGACGCCATTTTCGGCATCATCGACTCCATGAAGTCCTTCGCCCGGTTGTAGGCGTCCTCGGCGTCGATGTGGACCGCGTCGATGCTGTCGTCGAAGGTGTCGCGGATGGTGCGGATCATGATGTCCGTCTCCTCGTGCACCGTGCAGACGCCGCTCGAGTTCTCCACCTTCTCCGCGATCGACTGCCACAGCCGGGTGAGGTAGGTCAGGTCGGCTTTCAGGTCGCTCTGCGAGCGGCCCAGGGCGGCGGTGCGGACGATGTAGCCCACGCCTTTGGGCGGGTTCATGTCCCGCAGCATTCGGCGGAGTTCGCGCCGCTCGTCCTCGTCCTCGATCTTCCGCGACACGCCCACCCGCCCGAGGCTGGGCATCAGCACGAGGTACCGGCCCGGCACGCTGATCTTGGTGGAGAGCGTCGGTCCCTTGTTGCCGAGGCCCTCCTTGATGACCTGAACCAGCACCTCGCTGCCGCGACGGAGGATCTCCTGAATCTGCGGCTTGCTTTGCGATTTGCGGTCCCCGCCGCGGCCGTTCCGGCGGTTGTCGAAATCGTCGTCCGGGTCGCCGTCCGGCCGGAGGTGCTTGAAGTACTGGTACTCCACGTCGGAGACGTGCAGGAAGCCGTTGCGGCCCTCGCCGAAGTCCACGAAGCACGCCTGAATCGACGGCTCGACGTTGACCACTTTGCCCTTGTAGATGTTCCCGACGAGGTTATCCCCGCTGGAGCGCTCCAGGTAGAGCTCCTCCAGCCGGCCGTCCTCGACGATGGCGATGCGGGTCTCCTCCGGCTGGAGGACGTTGACGAGCATCTCTTTTTTCACGGGGCACGCACCTTTCAGTAGAAATGGAAAGATGACGGCCGATCCCCGTCGTCCGTTCCGTCCCCCCGAGCGCTCCCGACGACGGGCCGCGAGCGGCGGCGTCGGCGGGGTACCGGGGGACGGGCGAACGCCCCCGACGCGCGGCGATCGGCCGGCGGCGGGGCGTAAAGCGGGGTCGAACCGTCGGAAAGACGGGCGCGGCGGCGGGGATCGCGGACGATCCCGGCGCCGCCGCGGGAAGCGACGTGTGCAGTTGTGCGAGACGAGCCCGGCGAACCGGCGCGGACCGGTGCGAGCTGACGGGGCGGGGGCGGCGGCCGTTCACCGGGCGGCCCCCGCCCAGTGATCGCGGCGGCCGGGCTGCTGAGGACGCACCAGCGCCACGCGGTCGTCCGGCTCGGCCCGGCCGGCCCGGGTGCGTTCCACCTCGTCCCGGAGGAAGTTTTCGACGTCGCGGGCCAGCTCCAGCCCCTCGGCGTGGGCGGCGACGCCCTCGCACCCGGGCAGGTCCAGCCGGCCGGCGAGATCTTTCAGTTCGGGGATGACGTGCGGCGTGACGCTGATCTGCCGGATGCCGAGGCCCAACAGCAGCGGGAGGAATTTCGGATCGCTGCTCATCTGCCCGCACACCGTCACCGGCACGTCGTGCCGGGCCGCGGCCTCGACGATCAGGCGGATCAGCCGGAGCACCGACGGGTCCGCGGCGGAATAGAGCGTCGCCAGGTCCGGGTCGGCCCGGTCCGCGGCGAGGGTGTACTGGATCAGGTCGTTCGTCCCGACGCTGAAGAAGTCGACCTCCCGGGCGAAGTCGTCCGCCCGCAACGCGGCGCTGGGCACTTCGACCATCATTCCCACCGGCAGATCGCGGCGGAACGGGACGCCCTCCTCTTCGAGGTCCTCCATCACGTCGGCCAGCACCATCTTCGCCTGCCGGAGCTCCAGCAGCGTGCTGACCAGCGGGAACATCACACGCACGTCCCCGCAGACGCTGGCCCGCAGGATGGCCCGCAGTTGGGTTTTGAAGGACGGCAGGTTCTGCAAACTCAGGCGGATGCTGCGCAGGCCCAGGGCGCTGTCGAGGTGCCCGGCGACGCCCCGCCGCATGCTGTCGGTCAGCTTGTCGGCGCCGAGGTCCATCGTGCGGATGACGACCGGCCGCCCCTGCATCGCGGTGACGACTTTGCAGTAGGCCTCGTAGTGCTGCTCCTCGGTCGGCTCCGCGTCGCCCTGCAGGTAGAGGAACTCCGTTCGGTACAGGCCCACGCCGTCGCTGCCGCGGTCGGTGCAGTGGCCGACCTCCTCGGGGAACTCGATGTTCCCCATGATGTAGACCCGCTCCCCTTCGCGGGTGCGGGGCTGCACGTCCCGGTAGGTCTGCAGCCGGATCGACTCCGTCCGGCGGGCCTCCGCCCGGCGGCGATAGTCGGCGAGGGTCTCCTCGTCCGGGTCGATCAGCAGTTCGCCCCGCTGCCCGTCGACGATGACGGTCTCGCCGCCGGCCACGTCCGACAGGAACCGCCCCACGCCGACGACCGCCGGCAGCTCCAGGGCCCCGGCGAGGATCGCCGTGTGGCTCGTCCGGCCGCCGCCTTCGGTGACGAAGGCGAGAATCTTGGAACGGTCGAGCGACGCCGTCTCGCTGGGCGTCAGGTTCTTCGCCAGCAGGACGACCGGGTGGGTGAGGTTCTTCAGCTCGTCCCGGCCCTGGCCGAGCAGCTCCCGGAGGACCCGTTTTTCCAGGTCGAACAGGTCGGCGGCCCGCTCCGCCATTTGCGGGTTGCCCATCTCCTGCAGGGCTTTTGTGTACTTGCGGATCACCCGGCTGGCGGCGAATTCCGGGGAGTAGCTCTTCTTGCGGATGTAGGTCCGCACCTCTTCCCGGAAGCTGGCGTCCCGCGCGAGCTGTCCGTGGGCGGCGAAGATGGCGCCGTACTGCGCCCCGAGCCGGTCGACGGCGATCTGTTCGTTCTGGCCGATCTCCTCCGCGACCCGCTCCAGCGCCCGATCCAGTCGATCCAGTTCGGATTCGACCGCGTCGACCCGCACGTATTGGCTGGGGATCCGGAACGTCTCCACGCCCAGCACAACAGCAGGGCCCACGGCCACTCCCGGGGAGACGGCGATCCCTCGCTTGAGCAGCATTTGCGGGTGGAAGGGCAGGGGGACGGGGCCGGAGCCGGTGGGACCCCGAAAGCAGGAGTGTACAGCCGGCGAGACGGGGGCGGCAGTCCGCAGCCGGCCGGGCCGCCGACCGAGTCCTCAAAAGCGGCGACCGCCCCGAAAGTCGACCGCCGGCCACTTCGGAACCGCCCGCTTCCCGGGTCTCGCGGAGGCGCCCCCTCCCTCGGGCGTGCCGCGGAACGCCGTCCGCCGGGGCCGGGGCCGGCGGAGACGCGGCGTCGGATCTACTCCGGGTTCGTCGCCGCGATGAGGTCGGCGATTTCGTCGACGGCCCGCCGGGCCTCCGGGCCCTTGGCGGTCACGGTCACCTCGTCGCCGCAGGCGGCGGCGAGCGTCAGCAATTGGATCATCGCCTTGGCGTCCGCGGAGGCGTCCCCCTTCGTCACCGTGACGGCGCACGGGTAGCCGGCCGCTTTCTGCGTCACGAGGGTGATCGGACGCAGGTGCAGCCCGTCCGGACTGCCGACTTGGACGGTCCGGGTCGCTACGTCGTCCGCCTGTTCGGCGGGGTTCCTCTCGTCGGCCATCGTCTCGGGGGTGAAGGCGAACCGCGTGCGCTGGGGGCCGCCGGTCTCGGTGAAGGTCGTCGCGGCCGAACGCCGCCGCGGGCGACCGATCCTGCTCGGAGGGGGCGGTGGAACGGGCGGGGAGGGCCTAGCTGATGCGGCCTTCATCCGCCTCGCGGAGCAGCTCCACGACTTCCTCGGCGGTCTGGGCCTGCTTGAGGAAGTTGCAGAAGGTGTCGTTCTTGAGATGACGGGACACCGTCTCCAACGCCCGCAGGTGATCGCGGGTGTTCTCCGGCGGGCTGACCAGCAGGATCATGATGTAGACCGGCTCGCCGTCGAGACTGGCGAAGTCGATCCCCTCGTGCACCAGACCGACGGTGGCCGTCAGCCGGTCCACCGCAGGATGCTTGGTGTGCGGGACGGCGACGCCGTTGCCGATCCCCGTGGACCCCAGTTCCTCCCGCTTCAGCACGGCGGCGACGATCGCCGGCTCCTCGTCACCCGGCAGTTTGCCGGAGTTCTTGAGCGAGGCGACCAACTGGGCAATGGCGTCTTCCTTCCCGGCCGGCTTGAGATCGGGAACGATGGCGTCGGTACAGACGAAGTCGAGCAAGTTCATGGCGACGGGTGCGGTTCGGGGCCGCGGGGGAGACGCCGGGAGGGCGGGGGAGTACGGAAGGATAAAGGAGGAGGCTCGGGACGGAACGAGGCTCAAACCGAAATCGGCCTCGAAACCGAAAGCGGACTCAGGACTCGGAGGGCGGTTGGGCGACGCCGCCCGGCGGGGCGGAGAGCTCAGCCTCGCTGGCGGCCGGGGGCAGGCCCACGTCGTCGTCCTCGTCGCCCTCGTCGTCCTCCTCGTCGAATGGGTTGCCGGCGACCTGACGGGCGGACGGGTCGCCGTGGTGCTCCTGAATCCGCTTCTTGTAGCGGCGGAGCTGCCGCTCCATCTTATGCAGGCAGGACTCGAACGTCGGCGTGACCTCGGTCCCCTCGCAGTGGGCGGTGAAGTCGTGCTTGTGCTCCGCGTCGACCAGCATTTCAACGCGAACCCGGTCGCCGGCGTGCTCGAACTCCACGGTGACGAGGATCTCCGTCACCCGCTCAAACAGGTGCACCAGCTTGTCGCACTTGCCCGTGATAAAGTCACGGGTGGCGTCGTTGAGCTGGCCGTGACGGACGGCGATCTTGGTTTGCACCGGGGCGTTCTTTCCTCGGCCGGGCGAGCCGGTCCGCCGTCCGCGGCGGCCGGGCCGAAACGGCCGCCGCGAACGCAGTGGGATCCGCAGTCGGGATCCCGCGGGGCCGGCGACGCGGCCGGCGGCCGCCGGACGGTCCGGGAGGGGTTTCGGAGTCTATCGACGCCGCATGAATCCGCAACGCCGCCCGCCGGTCCCGCCGCACGCCGCGCCGAGCGGGCTCTCAGAAGGAGTCCACGGAACCGGAACGCGTCCGCGTCGCCCAATGCTCGTCGGCGGCGGCCGGCAGCGGGGCGGCCTCGGGCGCGAGCACCGGCAGGTCGTCCCAGTGGCCGACGAACTGCACGTCGGTCTCAGCGCCCCCCGCAGGGGCCGCGGGGAGAACCGACGCCGGCGGCGGAGCGTCGACCACGGCGCTCCCGCCGGCGGACCGGCACCCCACGCAGGCCCCGCTGAGCGTCACGCCCGCCAACGTCGCCGCCACGGCCGCGAGGCTCAACGGGCGGCGGCGGCGAGCGGGGAACGACATGCGGGCGGCGAACGGGAGCGGACAGACCGGGAAGTGTCGTTATCGACCACGCCGGGAGCGTCGCCCAACCCCCGCGGTCGCTTCGCTCCCGAACGGACCGTCCGCCGCGGCCCAACCGCTACATCCGCACGCGTCGTCATCGCCCCGCCGGCCCGGGCGGGTTCGGGCGCAATCCGGGACGGAAAAGAAGAAGCCGGGGCGGACCTGTAAGCCGGGTCCTGTTCCCTCCGCGGCCGGCGAACCGGTCGACGGGGGGCGACGGTCATTTCTCTGGGAGCCGCGTTGCCGCGGCCCTCAAGCGGCCCACCCGGACGTCGAACGGCTCGGACCGAGCCTCCGCCCTGTTCGGCCTTGCTCCGGGAGGGGTTGACCGTGCGACCGACGTCGCCGCCGGCCCGGTGCGCTCTTACCGCACCCTTTCACCCTTACCACGCGCCCGCCTTCCCGAGGGAAGAACGGGCCGTTCGGCGGTTTGCTTTCTGTGGCACTGGCCCGGGGCTTCCGCGGCTCCGAAGGGGCCGCGTCGCCCGGTGGGCGTTACCCACCACCCTGTCCTGTGGAGCCCGGACTTTCCTCGACGGGTGCGACGCTCCCGAAGAAGCGCCGCCCCGCCGCGACCGTCCGGTCCGCTCCGGCACAGGCAGTCTAACCGATCGCCGGGGGTGAACCATCCTCACGCCGCTGGGGTCCGCCCCCGTGGCGTCAGCGGACGAGGCGCGTATTCTGCCCTCCCCCCGCCCGTTTCGCCCGCCGTGCCCGACGCCCGATGCCTGCCGACCTGCTGGGAGAACTCACCCCCACCGGCGGCGGCGACCCGATCCCGCTGCGCCGCTCGCCGCTGGTCGTCGGCCGCAGTTCGCGGTGCGACGTCGTGCTGCCGTTCAACAACGTCTCCGGCAAGCACTGCGAATTGACGCTCAAGGACGGCTACTGGCACGTCGCGGACCTCGGCAGCCGCAACGGCATCCGCGTCGACGGCAACCGCTGCATGGAAAGCGCCCTGCCGCCGGGCACGCTGCTGCGGATCGCCAAGCACGAGTATGAGATCGCCTACACCCCCGCCGGCGACGGGCCGGTTCCGGAGGTGATGGGCGGCAACCAGTTCGGCGGCAGCCTAATGCAGCTCGCCGGTCTGGAGAAGCCGGAACGCCCCCCGGCCGATCGGGATCGGACCCGCTCCAAACCGAAGACGTACGCCCCCTACGCCCCCCCGGCCGACGACGACGAGGAGGAGGACGAGGCCCTCCGCATGCTGCTGGGGAACGACGATGACTGACGCCCGCCCGCACCTCCCTCGCTGATGGCTCACAAACGCTCCGGGAAAGGTTCGGGCAAGAAGGTCCGGCTCGAGTTCCGCAAGAACCGCGGCAACCGCACCCGCGTCAACGATCTCACCCGAGACGCCGCCCCCGCCGCCGTGGTCGGCGGGGAAGAGACCGAACCGGAGGAACTGGACGCCCTCACCGGCACGGAGCGGCTCTCCGGCAAGGGGGATCTCTCCCGCCGCCGCACCGTCGTCGCCGAGGAGCGCGACGGCCAACTGATCCGCGACGTGGACGTCGCCGGCTGCCTCGCCGGGCGCGTCGTCTCCGCAATCGGCCTGCACTGTCTGGTCGAGACGGAGGACGCGGAGGGGCAACAGGGCGGCGAACGCTACGAGTGCACTGTTCGCCGGGTGCTGCGGACCCTCGCCCGGGACGGCCGCAACGCCGTCGTCACCGGCGACCGGGTGCTGATCCGCCCGCAGGAGGCCGCCGGCGTCCGCGAGACGGAAGGGGGGGAGGAAAAAAAGATGGCCGTCGTGGAGCGAGTCGAACCGCGACACGGCGTGATCTCCCGGGAGCACAAGAACCGGGAGCACGTGCTGGTCGCCAACGTCGATCAGGTGGTCATTGTCGCCAGCGCCGCCGACCCGCCGCTCAAACCGGCCCTGATCGACCGCATGCTCGTCAGCGCGGAAAAAGGCGAAGTGGGGGCGGCGATCGCAATCAACAAGTGCGACCTGCCGGACGCGGACCGGTCGCGGCTGGAAGACCTGGCGGCTCTGTACGAATCCCTCGGCTATCCCACCGTCCTCGCCAGCGCCCGCACCGGCGAGGGGGTGGACCGCATTCGCACGCTGCTGGCCGGTTCGCAGAGCGTCGTCGCCGGGCAGAGCGGCGTCGGCAAAAGCTCCCTGCTGAACGTCGTGGAGCCCGGTTGGAGTTTGCGGGTGGGCGAAGTCAGCGGCTGGACCGGCAAAGGCCGCCACACCACCCGCCGGGCGATCCTCCTTCGCCTCACCGCCGGCGGGGCCGGCGACCGCGAGTCTGGGGACGACGGGGCCAGGAACGACGGGGCCGGCTGGGTCGCAGACACCCCCGGCGTCCGTCAGTTCGCCCTTTGGGACGTCGCGGACTTCGAGGTGGAAGCGTACTTCCGCGAATTCCAGCCTCACATCCCGCACTGCAAGTACCCCGACTGCACCCACACCCACGAGGACGGCTGCGCGGTGAAGGCCGCCGTACTGGACGGGGCGATCAGCCGGCAGCGCTACGACAGCTACGTGCGGATCATCAGCGGGACGGAGTGACGGCCGTCCGGCGGCGCCGCAGGCAATTTCAGTCCGCGGCGATGCAATAGAGGCGGTCCTGCCGGTCCGCCCCCCGGCCGCTGGCGGAGCGGATCAGCAGCGCGTCCCCGACGACCGCCGGGCTGGCGTAGCACTCCTCGCCGAGTTGATTCTCCGCCAGCTTCTCGAATCCCTCCGACGTCGCCCGGTAGACGGTGGTGACGCCCGCGACGCTGGTTTGCAGCACCCGGACGTCCTCCCCGGTTCCCACCGCCACCGGCGAGGCTCGGAACAGCGGCTTGGAGATGCGGGTCTTCCACAGGGTCTCGCCGGTCCCGGCGTCGTAACACCAGGTGCGGCCGTCGTCGCCGGTCATGTAGACGTACCCGTCGAAGATCAGCGGGCTCGGCACGTAGGCTTTGTCGCGGTTCCGCCAGGCGACGGTCGGCTCGGTCTCGCCGGCCCGCGGCGGGAAGACGGCCAGCGTCTCCGAGCCGGGATACCCGCCGGAGGCGAGGACCACCGGCCGCGGCGCCCCGTCGACCAGCGCCAGTCCGCAGGTCGGCGAGCCGGCCACGGTTTCGGTCACGCCGGCCACCGACCACAGCGGCGATCCGTCGGCCGGGTCGTAGGCGTCGAGGGCGTCGTTCCCCGCCATGACGAGCGTGTCCTGCCCGTTCAGCGAGGCGATCAGCGGGGTGCCGTAGGTGTCCTGCGGCTCCCGCGGCGTCCGCCAGCGGACTTGGCCCGTCTCCCGGTCCAGCGCCACCAGATAGCCGGGGCCGAGGTTGTCCCCGGCGACGATCACGGCGGAGCCGTACAGTACCGGGCTCGCGCCGTAACCGTGCTTCATCTCGAAATTGCCGACCCGCTCCTCGCCCCACAGCTTCTCCCCGTCGACCGTCCACGCCGACGCCCACAGCGCCCCGTCGTGCAGGTGCGAGACGTACACGACCCCGTCGGCGACCGCCGGCGTGGTGGAGGCGTGCGTCCCCTCATTGTGCATCTGCCGGAGCGGGAGCGACCCGGACGCGACCTCCCGCCGCCAAAGTTGTTCCCCGCTGGCGAGGTCGTAGGCGAGCAGGAGTTGCGTCTGCGTCTCCTCGTCCGCGGCGGTCAGAAACACACGACCGCCGTCGACGACCGGGGACGAGTTGCCGCGACCGGGCACGTCGACGGCCCAGCGGACGTTTTTCTCCTCGCCCCACTCGGTCGGTGGGTTCGTGCCGACGCCGACGCCGGTGCGGTTCGGCCCGCGAAACTGCGGCCAACCGATCTCCGGCGTCGGCACGGCCGGCGCCGCGGGGTCGAACGCCGCGACGGCCGGTCCCGCGGCTGCGTCGCTCACGGCTTCGATCCGCCCGCCGGTCTCGTCGACGGTCACAGGCTCGACCGGCTCCCCGCCCGGCCCGCAGCCGGCACAGGCCGCAAGCCCCGTCAGCAGGGCGGGGAACAGGGGGAGACGACGGAGGGGAATCGACACGCGGCACCGGGGGCGGAGAAGGCGACGACTCCTGATCCTAGAGAACCCCGCCGGCCGGGCGAGCCCGCAGCGATCGGCGGCGCGGGCGAGGGATGAGGAGGGTTGTGGACCGCGAAGGCCCCGCTCCGCTTGCCGCGGCCGGCTCCAACGGTCACCGTCCCGCTCCTCACCCCCGACGGAGCAGCCCCATGGACGCTGAAGACGACTCCCCCCCGCTGAAGACCCTCACCCGCCCCCAGCGGAGGGTGGTCGGTACGCTGATCGAAAAGGGCCTCACCACGCCCGGCTCCTACCCGCTGACGCTCAAGGCGGTCGTCACCGGGTGCAACCAGAGTTCCAACCGCGACCCGGTGACGAACTACACCGAGGGGGCGGCGCTGGAAACGCTGGACGACCTCGCCGAGCTGGGCCTCGTCGCCGAGGTCCACACCGCCGGCGGTCGGGCGGCGAAGTACCGGCACCTAGTTCGCAAGAAGTTGACGATCACCGAGCCGCAGATCGCCGTGCTGGCCGAGCTGATGCTCCGCGGCCGGCAGACCTTGGGCGAATTACGGGCCCGGGCGTCGCGGATGGTGCCGATCCCCTCGCTGGACGAACTGCGGGAGGCGGTGGACGGCTTGATGGAGATGGGCTTCGTCTCCGCCGACGGCCCGCTCGAGCGGCGGGGGGCGACGGTCGACCACGCCCTCTACCCGCCGGACGAAGCGCCGCCCGCCGCCCCCGCCGCGGGCGAACCGGCCGCGGCCTCCCGCCAAACGGGCGCTCCGGCCGTCGACGCCGAGGAACTCGCGTCGCTTCGGGAGGCGAACGAGGAGCTGCGGAGCGATCTGGCGGAACTGACCGACCGCGTCGCCCGGCTGTCGGAGGCGTTGGACGACCTGCGGCGGGATCTCGGCGTCGCCTGAGCCGCTGCGGAGGCGGCGCCGGACCGACTGATTCGCCCCCCGCGCCCGCGAAAATGTCGCCGACGCCGTAAGATGGGGCGAACGACGCCTCATTCTCGGTCCCGCATGCTCCGTTTCCCGCTCCGCCCCGCCCGCCCGGCGCTACTCGCCGCCCTCCTTTCCGCGGGGTTGCTCGCCGGGTGCGGCGGCGGGGAGGAGGAACCGCAACCCGCCGCGACGCCGGAGGAAACGGTTGCGGAAGCGAGCGACGGGGACGCCGCCGCGGACGCCCCCGCGGGGCCGCAGGCCCCGGAGAAGCCGATCTCGCCCTACGGCACCTTCCGTTTGCTCACGCCGCGGGGGGAGCAGGTCTCGAACCTCGGCTCCCTCACGATCGCCGGGGGCGACGGCGAGCCCGAGCTCAAAGCGTTCGTTCCCACGGAGCGGTTTCAGAGCCTCAAGCCCCAGGTGACGCTCCGCCAGGCCGACGCCGAGGCCGTCTCCTTCACCATCGCCGGTCAGGAGGACGACCAGGGGCTGCTGACCTTCGAGGGAAAACCGACGCCGGGCGCCGTCGTCGGCACCCTGCACGACGCCACCGGCAGCGCGATCACCCCCGCGGCGCTGGCCCCCCTGCCGCCCGGCGAGCCGAATCCCGGCCCCGAGACGCTGAGCGACCAGAGCTACGCCCAAATCGTGCAGGCCCTCGGCGGCCTGGCGCAGATGGGGGACAAGATCTCCGAAGCCGCGGAGCAGGGGCCGTACGTGCCCGCCTTCTACACGCTGTTCCCGACGGCCCTCGCCGCCGAAGCCCAACGGGGCCGGCCGGCGGAGACGCTGAAGGAACTCGCCGACGACTACGCCGGCTGGGCTGCCGGCTGGGGCGCTTGGGCCGAGGCCGACGCCCGCCGCACCGCCGGGGCGATCCTGCTGAACAAACCGGAGTACCGCGAACTGGCCGACGCGCAGTTCGCCGCCGCCGTCGAGGCCCTGCCGGAGTCCGCGCCGGAGGACACCGCCGACAGCTGGCGGGAGCAGTTCGACGCCTTCCGGGCGAACGTCGATCGCATCGCGGATCAGCAGGCGCTCTCGAAGCGGGTGGAAGAGGCGATGACGCTCGCCGCCACGGACGCGGAGGCCGGGCTGGCGAACCTGCGCACCCTCCGCGAGGAGCGGCCGGAGGTGCCGGCGACGCTCTACCGGCTGGCCGAGGGGCTCTACCGCTTCGGCGGCGACGCCGGTCGGGAGGAGCTACGGGAACTTCGTGAGGCGAATCCGCTCGACCCGGTGGTCGTGCACCTGCTCGGCGAGGCCGAGCGGCGGGCCGGCAACGCGAAGGAAGCCCGCGCCCTGTTCGCCGAGGCCGCGTCCATCCCGAACGGGGCGTTCCTCATCCAACCGCTGCTCCAACGGGAGGCGCTGGCGGAGGAGATCAAGCAGCCCCGGCAACGGCTGAACGACGAGCTGGAGGACCCGGACGCCGTCTCCGAGTTGCTCGCCGAGACCTACCGCCGGCTGGCGAAGGATCTGGCGACGGAGGCCCGCCCGGCGGACGAGGCGAACCGCACGGTGCTGACCGAGTTGTTCACCGGCTCCCAGTGCCCGCCCTGCGTCGCGGCCGACATGGCGACGGCCGCCCTGGCGGACACGTTCCCCCGGGAGGATCTGCTGGTCATCCAGTATCACCTGCACATCCCCGGCCCGGACCCGCTGACGAACGCCGACGCCGTGGCCCGCGGCGCCGCCGTCGAGGTGCGGGGGACGCCGACGCTCCTGATCGACGGCCAACAGCCGGAGTTCGCCGTCGGCGGCCCCGTCGCCGCGGCACCGGACGCTTACGAGGCCCTGGTGGAAGCGGTCGGGAATCGTCGTTCCGAACCGGCCGGGGCGACGGTGAACGTCATGACCTCGAGCGAGGGCGAACGGTTCGCCGCGGAGATCTCCGCCGAGCGTGAGGAGCCGTTCACGCCGGACCACCGCCTGCACGTCGCCGTCGTGGAGGACGAGGCGCTCTACGCCGCCCCCAACGGCGTACGGACCCATGAAATGCTGGTGCGTTCGCTGCCGACCGGCGCCACCGGCGTGCGGCCGGACGGCGACGGCGCCCTGAGCTTCCGCCTAGACTCGTCCGTGTCCGACCTGCGGGACGAACTGCGGGCCTACATCTCCGCTTACGAGCAGGAGCAGGGCGAGGGCCGCCGGTTCCCGGAGACGCCGTTACAGCTCACGAAGCTCAGCGTGGTCGCCTGGGTGGAGGACACGACGGACGGGCGAGTGCTGCAGTCGGCGTACGCTTCCCTGGGCGAGTTCCCCCCGCCGGCCGAGGACGAGGCCGAAGGGGAAGGGGACGCCGCCGCTGAGGAGCCCGCCGAGAACGCGGAGGCGATGGCCCCGGCGGAAGCTCCCGCGGCGGGCGGCGCCGAGGAGACGGCGCCGGAACCCGCCCCCGCCGAGGGGGACGCGGAGCCAGTCGCCGGGGCGTCGACGGACGAAAACGGCGCTGAAATGACGGAGGAGGCCGCCGGCGAGGCGCCCGCGGAGGAGGCGGACGCGGAGGAGACGCCGAAACCGGCCGAAGGTGAGCCGGCGCCCGAGCCGGACGCGTCCGACGCCGAGACCTCCGACTGAGCGCCGTCGATCCGCGTCAGCGGTTGGGGCGGGGACCGCGTCGATCCGGCGGGCCTTCGCCCCGTGGTTCCGGCGGCCCTTCGCGGTCCGGCGGTCCGGGGGGACCGTCCGGGCGACGCTCGTCGGGACGTCGATCCGGCGGGCGTCGATCGCCGTTCCCGCGACGGCCGAAGCGGCGGATGCCGAAGCTCAGATCGCGGAGACGATCGGCCAGTTGGAACGCGCGCACGGCGGCCTGCCGTTCCTCCTCGGAGAGGCCGGCGACGCCGCCGTTCTCTTCGGCGGGGCCGGATTCGACCATCCGTTCAGCGATCTCCGCCTGGGCGGCGCCGCCGGCGTCCCGCAGGACGTTCCACACGGCGTCCCGGTCCGGGCGGGCGGCGAGATACGGCAGCAACCGCTCTCCGTCTTCGCCGCCGACGCGCACGGTCCACGCCTCCCGCAGCGCGCGGGAGAGGAGGCCGACCAACTGGCTGCGGGCGAACCGGACGGCGAACTCCCGCCCCTCGCCGTCGCCGTCCAACCATCGGTTCAGGCCCGGCAGCCCGCGGGCGGTCAGCCGCGCGTCGAGTTCCCTCAGCAGCGGGTCCGGCAGCCAGTCCTCCGCCGTGCGGGGCCGCAGACTGCCGCGGGTCGTGGCGGCCGCTTCGAGCACCCGGAACAGCCGTTCCGGCCGCGGCGCCGCCAGCGGATCGTCGCCGGTCAGCCGCGACAAACTCGACCGCTCCGCCAGCAGGGCGATGAGTTCTTCCTCGATCAGTTCCTCCCGCGGCCAGTCGGTCGGGGAGCGTTCACCCGGTTCCCGGTCGAAGAGGTCGCTGAACCGTTCGGGCGGCGCCGGAATCGAGCGGTAGCCGTCGATGACGCGGCGGAGCAGGACGACGCGTTGGGCCGGCGTCTCCGCGGACTCGATCGCCGCCCGTTCCGCCGGGGTAAGCCGCGCGAGCACGGCCCGCAGACGATTGAGCGTCTGGTTCAACTCGCCGGCGGGCCCCTCCGCCTCCAGCCGGGCGTGCAGGGAGCGCAGGCGCTCCCGCTCGGCCTCCGGCAGGGCGAGGAACGCCTCGTGCCGGTCGCGGAGGGCGGCCCGCTCCTCGGCGGTGAGGTTCTCGATCCGGGCGCGGCTGGCGGCTTCGGCGTCCTGCCCCACGGCCGGGGCGACGGCGACGACGCACCACAGTGCCGCCGAGATCGCGTGCGGCAGGGGGGAGCGGGGGAGGAGGGGGCGAATCATTCCGTCGGCGACGCGGGGGCGTCCGGGTTGAGGTCCGGCGGGAGGTCGACCAGCACGCCGGAGCGGCTGAGTTCCTTCAGGAACGCTTCGCTCTGGGCGTCGCGGAGCCGGGGCAGATCGCGGAGAACCGGTTCGTCCCGCACGAGGGCGTCGTTGGGGCCGGGCGCCCACTCCGCGGCGGCCAGGTAACCGACGGCCCCCGCCGCCGCGAGCCCCACGACCCAGACGGCCACGAGTACGGCCCCCCGGGCGACGTGCACCGCCGGCCGCTCGGACAGCGGCACGCTTTCGTCCAGCGAGCGGGCCGCGGCGAGCGTGCGTTCCGTAAAGTTGCGGTCCGGGTTCGCCGCGGGGAGTAGGTCGAGCAAGTCCCAGGTGCGGGTCAGCATCTCCACCTCGTTCCGGGCGACGGGGCTGCTGGCCAGGGCCTTGCTGATGCGGTCGTTCGCCTCGCCCTCCAATTCGCCGTCGAGGTACGCGACAAGGTCGTCGCGGTCTTCGGCGGAAAGGCGGGCGATCTGCGACATGGTAGGGGGCGGGCGGTTCGGCGTTTCCTTCAGGAGAGCGGCCGGCGGAACGGATTCGGGGGGCGGCGGGGGGCTGAAACGGTCACTTTACGTACGGTTCGAGCTTGGATCGCAGGTTCTCCCTGGCCCGGGCGAGCAGACTCTTCACGGCGGCGGGGGAGAGCTCCATCGTCTCGGCGATGTCGGCATAGGGCATCCCCTCGAAACGGTGCAGCAACACGGCGAGTTTCTGCCGATCGGACAGCGTGTCCAGCGCCTCCCGGACCTTCTCGCGCAGTTCGTCCTTGGCGAACAGGCGGCTGGGCATCAGGCCGCTCTTCTCGACGGCCATCTGCTCATGGGTGCCGGTGGCCGAGCCCTCCTTTGGGTCGACGCGGACCTCTTTCTTCCGGCCCAGGCCGCGGCGGGCGTTGCTCGCGAGGTTGTGGGCGATGCGGTACAGCCAGGTGCTGAACTTGGCCGTGGGCACGTATCCGGTGCGGGCCCGGTAGACGCGGAGGAAGGTCTCCTGAGACAGGTCTTCCGCGAGGCTGCGATCGCCGACGAGGTGCGTGAACACCGTCACCAGCCGACCCTGGAACTTCTCCACCAGTTCCGCGAAGGCGGCTTCGTCTCCGTCGCGGACCTGCAACATCAGTTGCACGTTGGGATCGCGAAGGGCCGTCGGGCTGGCCGCCTCGTTGGACGCCGGCTCCGTTGCCGTGCGGCCGGGGGCGGCCCCGAGGGCGGAGCGACGAGCGGCGGTCGTGGCGACGTCCGGCACGCGGCGGGCAACGGGCGTGGAGCGGGGAGGGGAAAACGCGGATCTCGGCCGGGCGGTGGACCCCGCCGGCGCGGTCCGGCAGTGTACCGGCCCGCCGGCGGGAACCGATACCATCGGCGCCCCGCCGCTCGTTTCCGTCGTTTCGTTCCGCCCCGCACGCCCGCCCCTCCTTCGTGACGTTGCCCTCGCTGCCGACCTGTTATTGCACGAACGTGCACCCCGGCCGCAGCGTCGCCGAGGTTCTGGACGGGTTGGAGCAGTTCACGGTCCCCGTGCGGGATCGCTTGGCCGCGGCCGGGGCCGGACCGCTGGCGGCGGGGCTGTGGTTCGCGGCGCCCGTCGCCGAAGCCCTGTCGGCGGAGGAGGGAGGGCCGGCAAGGATCGCGCAGTTTCTCGCCGCGCACGACCTGACCTGCTACACGCTCAACGCCTTCCCCTACGGGGACTTTCACCGGGACGCGGTCAAGGCGGACGTGTACCGGCCGGACTGGACGGAGGAGGTTCGCCGCTCCTACACGCTCCGATGCGCGACGTTGCTCGCGGCCCTGCTGCCGGAGGGGCGGGAGGGGAGCGTTTCCACGCTGCCGCTGGGGAGCGCCCTCAACGGCGAACTGCCGGCGGACTTCGAGGCCCGCTGCGTCGAGAACCTGCTGACCCTCGCACGGGATCTGGACGAACTGCACGACCGCACCGGCCGGGTGATCCGGTTGGCGATCGAGCCGGAGCCGTTCTGCGTGCTTGAAACGACGGCCCAAACGATCGCCTTCTTCGACCGCCTGCGGACCGCCGCCGACGAGGCCGGCTGCGGCCCGGCCGTGCGGACGCATCTGGGCGTGTGCTACGACGTGTGCCACCAGGCGGTGGAGTTCGAATCCGCCGCGGAGGTCGTCGCGGCGCTCGAGACCGCGGACGTGCGGATCAACAAGGTGCAGCTCTCCTGTGCGGTGGAGCTGCCGGACCCGCGGGACGCCGCCGCCCGGGAGGCGCTGGTGCGATACGCGGAGCCGCGGTATCTGCACCAGACGTTCGCCGCCAACCGCTCCGGCGACGGCTGGACCGTCCGGGGCCGGGCGGCGGACATCGAACCGCAGTTCGCCGACGCCGCCCCGCCGGAGTTTCTCGACGCGGAGGTCTGGCGGACGCACTTCCACGTGCCGATCAGCCGCACGGACCTCGGCCCTCTGAACACCACGCGGCCGGAGCTGACGGCCGCCCTCGCCGCGGTCGCCCGGCTGCCGTACGCCCCGCACCTGGAGGTGGAAACCTACACCTGGCCGGTGCTGCCGGGGGCGACGCCGACGCGGGAGGAGCAGATCGTGGGGATCGCCGCGGAACTGCTCGCCGCGGCCGAGATCGCCGCCGCGCTGGACGGTTCGGACGACGGGCCGGCGTGACGACGCCGGCCCCTCCCAAAGCCCCCGCGTCGGCGCCGGTGCGGCGGGCCGGCCCCTCCAAGCCGCTGCCGTGGCGTGCGGCGGCGGTCTGCATCCTGCTGTCGATTCTGTGGGGCGGCACCCCGGCGAGCATCCGGGTGGCGGGGGACAGCGTGCCGCCGATCTTCGGGGCGGCGATCCGCTTCTGGCTGGCGAGCCTGTTCATGCTCGGCTGGTGCGTCGCCCGGGGGGAACGGCTGTGGCCGCGGCGGGGGGAGTGGCGGCCGTGCGGACTGCTGGGGGTCTTCCTGTTCGTCCAGATCGCCCTCTACCACACCGGCGTGGCGGCGACGAACGCCTCGCACGCGGCGCTGTTCATCAACACGTTCGTGTTCTGGACGGCGATCATCGAACACTTCGTCACCCGCGACGACCGCCTCACCGGCGTGCGGTGGGCCGGCCTGGCCGTCGCGGCGACGGGCGTCTGCACCGTGCTGCTCACCGCCGGGCAGGTCGCCAGCGGCAACGGCACCCCCGCGACGCTGCGGGGGGACCTCATCACCGCGTTCTCCGGTTTCCTGCTGGGGGCGAAGATCGTCGCCACGAAGCGGACCACCAAACGGGTGCCCCCCGGCACGCTGATCCTCTGGCACGACATCCTCGGGGCGGCGATGCTGTTGGCGCTGGCCGTCGGGATCGAATCCTTCGACCCGTCCCGCCTCACGACCGAGGCCGTGCTGGCGCTGCTCTATCAGGGGCTGCTCGTCGGCGGGTTCTGCTTTGGGGCGCAGACGGCGCTGTTGGAACGCTACTCCGCCAGCCGGGTGACGGCCTTCAACGCGGCGACGCCGGTCTGGGGCGTGGCGATCGCCGTGCTGATGCTGGGCGACCCGCTGTCCCCCTGGCTGTTCGTCGCCGCGGGGGCGGTGGCGGTGGGCATCGTGCTGATCAACAAGCGCCCGGGTGCGACGGTTGGCCGCCCTCTGCAAGAGGGCGGCTAACGCTGCGGCCAGTTCGGGCGTACACTCCGCACGACCCTCACGGACGGACCCGGCGGAGCGACGGCGTGCAGATCCATTGGCAGCCCGAACCGTTCGCCGCCTTCGGCCCCAACCCCTTCGCCGCCCCCGGGCCGCCGGCCCCGCTGCACGTGGTCGAGGCGAGGCGGAAAAAAGATCTCAAGGAGCGGATGCGGGCCGCCTGCCCCCGTCGGCCCGGCGTCTACGGGATGGTCGACACCGCCGGCCGGCTGATCTACGTCGGCAAGTCGAAGTCCCTCCGCACCCGCCTGCTGAGCTACTTCGGCAAGAGCGCCGAGGGCGAGAAGGCCGCGAAGATCATCCGCGAGACCCGCACCCTGGTGTGGGAGGAGACCGGCACGGACTTCGCCAGTCTGCTGCGGGAACTCCAACTGATCCGCACCTGGCGGCCCCGCTGGAACGTGAAGGACCAGCCCCGCAGCCGGCGGCCGCGGTACCTGTGCGTCGGCCGCGGCCCGGCCCGGTGCGTGTTCGTCACCACTACCCCGCCGAAGGACGCGGTCGCCTTCGGCCCGTTCCGCGGTCGCCGGACGCTCACCACGGCCGCAGAGGCGCTGAACCATCACTTCGGGCTGCGGGATTGCACCGGCAAGGTCACGCTGCACTGGGCCGATCAGGCGGAGCTGTTCCCGACGGACAAACGCCCCGGCTGCCTGCGGATCGACCTGGGCACCTGTCTGGGCCCCTGCGCCGGCGCCTGCACGCGGAAGGCGTACGCGGAGCGGGAGGAGGCCTGCCTGCGGTGGCTGCGCGGCCTGAGCGTCGAGAGCGACGGCCCGGACCCCGCCGGTCTGCTGGCCGAGCGGATGGCCCGGGCCGCCCGGGAGATGCGGTTCGAAACGGCCGCCAAGCTGCGGGACGCCGCCGCCGCGGTGGAGTGGCTCGCCGCCAAGCTGCACGACCTGCGGACCGTGCGGGAGACTTTTCATTTCGTCTACCCGACCGTCGCCGGGCGGGGCCGTGAGAAGAACCGGGACGCCGGCGGCCCGGAGGACGGACGGCGGCTGTGGTACCTCATCGAGCGCGGCCACGTCGCCGCGGTGGTGCACGACCCGGTCGCCGACCGCCGCCGCCGCAGGCCGGCGGAACGGCTGCTCGCCGCCTGGGTGGACGACGGCCGCCTGCTCCCCCGGCACCACATCCCGCCGCACCCGACAGTCAACTTGACCGGGCACTGGTTCCGCACCAAGCCGGCGGAACTGGAGGGCGTGATGACGCCCGCGGAAGCCCTGGAGGCCTGCCGCAGCGGTTTCCTGCCGGAACGGAAAACGGCCCCCGTCGCGGCGTAGTCGGTTGCGGGCGGGCGGAGCGGCGGGGCAGAGTGTCCGGTCCACTCGCCCGCTCTGGAAATCGCCGATGCTCTCCGCCCTGCTGTTCGCCGCACTCGCCGCGGACCCCACGCCCCGGGACGCCGCTGACGCTCCGCCGCTGGAGCGGGACGCCGCGCCGCCGGAGACGCTGCTGGGCCACGAGCGGGTGTTCTTCACGAACTTCGAGGGCGAGAACCCGGCCGAGGCGTTCGCGCCGACGGACGAAAAGGCGTGGGAGGTGGCGGAGCAGAACGGCAACCACGTCTTTGCCCTGAAGGTCCGCCGCAGCGACTACAACCCGCCGGTTCGCAGCCCGCACAACATCGCGCTGGTCAAGGATGTGACGCTGACCGACACGATCGTCGACGTGGACGTCCAAAGCACGATCACGGACTACAACCACCGCGACCTCTGCCTGTTCTTCAATTACCAAGACCCGTCGCACTTCTACTACGTACACCTCGGCAAAGAGGCGGATCCGCACGCGAATCAGATCTTCGTGGTGAACGGCAAGCCGCGGACGGCCATCTCGAAAACCACCACCGACGGCACCCCCTGGACCGACGAGTGGCACCACGCCCGGGTGGTGCGGAACGCGAAGACCGGCGAGATCGCCGTCTACTTTGACGACATGAAGACTCCGGCGATGACCGCCGTCGATAAAACCTTCACGCACGGGCAGGTCGGGGTCGGTTCGTTCGACGATTCCGGCGCGTTCGACAATCTGGCCGTCTACGGCACGAAGGCCGACGGGCTGGACGCCGAGTGAGGGACGCGGACCTCCCCGCGTTCCGGGCCGCGCTGCTGGACTGGTACGCCGCCCACGGCCGCGATCTGCCGTGGCGGCGAACCGCCGACCCGTATCCGATCTGGGTCAGCGAGGTGATGCTCCAGCAGACGACCGTCGCAGCGGTCGTCCCCTACTGGGAGCGGTTCCTCACGGCGTTCCCCACCGTCGAGGCGTTGGCCGCGGCCGAACAGGCCGCAGTCCTGCGGCTCTGGGAGGGCCTGGGCTACTACAGCCGGGCTCGCAACCTGCACGCCGCGGCGAAGGCGGTGGTGGAGCAGGGCGGCTGGCCGCGTTCGGTGGAGGGCCTGCGGGGCCTGCCCGGCGTCGGCCGCTACACGGCGGGGGCGGTCGCCAGCTTCGCCTTCGACCTGCCGGCCCCGATCGTCGAGGCGAATACGCTCCGCCTGTACGCCCGGCTGATCGGCCTGACGGCCGACCCTCGTTCCGCCGCCGGGCAGGCGGCGCTGTGGAAGTTCGCGGAGCGGCTCGTCGCGGTCTCGGCGGACGCGGACGAGGACGCGGACGAGGAGGTCCGTCCCTCGCGGCTCAATCAGGCGGTGATGGAGTTGGGCGGCGCCGTCTGCACGCCAAAGCAGCCGCGCTGCGACGCCTGCCCGGTCAGCCGGTGGTGCACCGCGTTCGCCAAAGGGTTGCAGGCGTCGATCCCGGCGCCGAAGGCGCGGCCGAAGATCACGAACGTGACCGAGGCGACCGTCGCCGTGCGGCGGGCCGACGGGGCCGTGCTGATCCGGCAGCGGGAGGAGAGCGAGCGCTGGGCCGGTCTGTGGGACTTCCCCCGCTTCGAGCCGCCCGCCGAGCGGACGGCCGACGTCCCGCCGCTGTCCGCACGGCAACGGTCGCTGCCGCTGGGCGGAGACCTCGGCCCGCTGCGGGAGTGGCTGGCCGAAGCGGTCCGGGAGCAGACCGGCGTCCGCTGTGCCGTAGGGGAGGGGGCGCTGGAGATCCGGCACGGCGTCACCCGCTTTCGCATCCGGTTGCTCTGTTTCTTAGGCGAGCGGACCGGCGGGCGACTGAAGGCCGGGGTGCCGCTGCGGTGGGTTCGGCCGGCGGAGATGTCGGACGTGCCGCTGTCGAAGACGGGACGACAGTTTGCGAAGCGGTTGGTCGATCTGTCGGCGGAGAGCGCGGCGCCGTAGAATGCTCGCCGCCGTCCGCCCGCCCGCAGGGGTTCCCATGTCCGAAGTCCCGCCGATTCGCGCCGACGAATCGCCTGTGGAGACTCCGCGGAGCTGGTGGACGACGCTGCTGGCGATCCTGGGTCTGGGCACCGCGGAGGGTGCCGGCGGGCTGGGCGTCTCCCTGGCGGTGCACGGCGTCGTGCTGTTGGCGATGGCCCTGTGGGCGATTGACGTACAGGGGTTGGGCAGCGGACTGACGCTCTCGGTCACGCCCGGGGTGGACGAAGCGGCCGAAATCGAGCTGATCGAGACCGCGCGGGACCTGTCCGGCGGCAGCCCGATGGAGATTGCCGCCCCGCCGCTGGAGCTGCTCGCCGAGGACGCCCCGGGAATGGAGGTCGAGGTGCTGACGGCCGCCGCCGGCGGCGTCTCCGAGGGGGCGGGCGTCGGCACGGGAGAGGGGGACGGCGCCGGCGACGGGGCGAATCCGGAGACGGTCGAACTGCCCGGCGGGGGCACGGCGATCCGCAAGGGGAGCTTCACCGTCTGGACGATCCCCCCCGACCCGCGGCCGATGCAGGACTACGCGATCGTGATTCAGGTCGACCTGCCGGAGAAGCTCCGGCTGCGTCGTTATCCCAAGCACGATCTCTACGGGATGGTCAAGGGCACGGACAACTTCACGATGCGGCTGCCGGGGAACAACCTCGCGGACCGCAAGGGCTTCCTGCCGATCCGCAACGGGAAAGTGCAGTTCGTGGTCGGCATCCCCGGGGCCGAGAGCCTCGTGAAGGACCGCATCAAGGTCGGCAGCAAGCTGCTGAACGAATCCCAGACGCTGGAACTCGTGTTCTAACCCCCGCCCCCGCCGGAGCCGGTCATGCTGAAGATCGAAGACGACGCCGAACGGTTCGACCTCCGCGACGAGCCGGAGGAGGAGTCCCGCCCCGACGTCGAGGAGACGTTGGAGCGCCTCCGCGAGACGCTCACGCACGACATGGTCGTCCGGGCCTACACCTCCGCCCACGGCGAGCCGCCGACGGCCGACGAGGCGGAGGAGTACCGCGAGGTTCTCGTCGGCGAGGCCTACAACGCCGGCATCTCCGACTGGTCCGAACCCGGCGTCGACGACTTCCTCGACTGGGACTGAGCCCGTCAACGCCGCCTCCGGCCCGACGCTCCTCGTCGCCAACTTCGACTTCGACGACCGGCTCGCCAAGCCGGCGCTGACGACGTTGCCGAAGCCCCTGCGGGCGATCAACGCCCGCCTCGCCCCGCTGCTGCAAGGCCTCTGCGGCCCGGACGACACCGTCGCCGTCCCCGGCGATTGGGTGGCGGACGCCGGCCGGTTCGAGCGGGTCGAACCGTGGGGCGTGGAGCCGCACGTCCTCGGCTGGCTGAGGCTGATCAGCGTGCGGGACGAGGCGCTACGAGCCCTGCCGGGTCCGGCGGGCGTTAGGTTCGTGAACGGGCGACGGTGGCAGTTTGAAGAAGAAAAGCGACTCGATGTTGCATCCAAAGATCAACGTCTCATTGAACCTCGCCGACATCCCTCTGACTTCACATACCTCTGGTTCGACAAGTGGATGGAACTCGGGGCCGGGATGGGCCGGGCGACTCGGTCCGGGCGGTGCGTCGTAAAGACCGAGTTCGGCGGGAGCGGCCGGGGCGTCCGCGTGGTGGACGACAAGAACTTCGAGGCGATCCACGCTTGGGGCGACCGTCTGCTCGATCGAGAACAGCCGCTCTTCGTGGAGCCGTTCGACGACGCCGACGCCGAGCTCAGCGCCCACCTCACCGTAACCGACGATGGCGTGATGTTCGACGGCCTCTGTTCCCTCCGCTCCACGCCGAAGGGACAGTTCGAGAGCGTCGAACCTCTCTTCGACCCGCCGCCGGCGCTCCTCGATGTCCGGCCGGTCTGGGAAGCCGTCGCGGAGCGGGCGCGGGCGGACGGGTATCGCGGGCCGCTGGGCATCGACGCGGCGGTGAAGGACGGCGTCGTCGTCCGCCCGATCCGCGACGTGAACGCCCGCTGGACGATGGGGCGGATCGCCCTCGTCACCGGGCGGGAGGTGCGCAACCCGTAACGCGTTCGTAACGCCGAGGCCCCGCGGGGCCTCGGCGTTACGCTTGAGCTCACGCCGCCATGCGGAGGGGGCCATCGAGCTTCTCCTTGCCGGGCACCTGCAAATCGAACAGCCCGAAGATGTCCTTGGCCTTCCAGCCGAGGTTCTCGCGTTCGCTGTCCGCCTCGCCGAGCACAGCTTGGAAGATGTCCCGCTTCTCCTGGAGTACCTTGTCGATCCGCTCCTCCACGGTGTCGGAGCAGATGTACTTGGTGACGACCACCTTGTTCTTCACCCCGACCCGGTGGGCGCGGTTGATCGCCTGATCCTCGATCGCCGGGTTCCACCAGCGGTCGTAGAGGAACACGTACCCGGCGAACTGCAGGTTCAGGCCGACGGCCCCGGTGCCGTAGCTCATCAGGATGATGTGCTTGTCCGGGTCGTTCTTGAATTCCGCGAGGATCGGCTCCCGCTGCTTGTGGGGGATGCCGCCGTGGTAGATCAGCGGGTTGGACTGCGGCACGCGCTGCTTGAGATGGCCGTCGATCCAGTCGATCGTCTTCGTCCACTGGCTGAACAGGATCGCCTTGCCGCCGCTGGCGCTGATCTCCTCCATGTCGCTGCACAGGGCGTCCAGCTTGCAGGACTGCTCCGTCAGCGGGTCGTAGTTGGCGATCTGTTTGAGCCGCATGACGAGTTCCATCGCCCCGCTGACGGTCACGTCGTCGCCCATCTCCTTCAGGCGCACGACCCCGTCCTTCTCCGCCGTGTGGTAGGCCGTCTGCTGGGCGGGGGCGAGTTCGAGGTACTCCGTGCGGTCCAGCCGCGGCGGCATGTCCGGGTGCACGAGGTCCTTGGAGCGCCGCAGGATGTGGTTCTCGGAGATGACCCGCAGCCGATTGAGGTCCGCGTCCTCGTCCTTCTCCAGCGGGCCGAGGAAGCGGTAGAGGTTCACCAACTCGTCCGGCCGGTTTTCGATCGGCGTGCCGGTGAGGGCCCAGGACCGGCCGCGGGGGACGCTACCGATAATCTTGTTGGTGACGGACTCCCCGTTCTTGATCCGCTGGGCCTCGTCCAGCACGACGAGATCAAACCGCGGCCGGTCTCCGTCGCCCTCGCCGGGGCTGCCGTCGGCCTTGGGGGGCGGACCGAGATCCACCCAGTCGCGGGTGATCTTCTCGTAGTTCGTCAGCAGCACGGGGACGCCGGGCTGGGTCCAGGCCTCCTTGCGCTTCTCCCAGTTGCCCTCGATCGTGTGAACGGGGATCTCCTCCGCCCAGAAGGCGAACTCCCGCTGCCAGTTAGGAATCAACGGCTTGGGGCAGATCAGCAGCACCCGCCGGACCTGCCCGCTGCGCAGGAGCAGGCGAATCGCGGTGATCGTCTGCATCGTCTTGCCGAGGCCCATCTCGTCCGCCAGCAGGGCGCTGTCGTGGCTGAACAGCCAGGCGATGCCTTGATACTGGTACGGGAACGGCTCGAACGGCATGTGCAGGTCCTGCCCGGCGAGCAGTTCCTCCAACGGCGGCTGGAGCATGTAGAACAGCCGGTCGCTCAGCGCGAGCGTCTCGCTCGGCGGGCGCAGCCGGGTCCGCTTGCCCGGCTTGCGGGGCGGGGCGTCCGGTTTATGGAGCTTCGGCTTGGGCGGCTCTAGCAGGGGCACGCCCTCCGGAAAGGTCAGCTTGACCGTCATCACCCGCGGCGGCTTCGGCCGCCAGCGCGACGCCAGTTCCACCTCCGGCTGGAGCGGAATCGGCCGGGTCTCGAACCGCGGCGCCCGACCCAGCGAGGGGTTCATCCCGGACGGATGGATCGAAGCCGTCAGCGGGGCGAACAGCGAGCGCACCTCCGGCGCAGGGATCGGCTCCGGACGGTCGGCGGCGGCACCGTCGGCGGGTTGAGCCGCGGCGGGGGGCAGCGGGGCGGAATCCGTCATCAAGCGGCCACCGACTTACAGGTCTCCGAGAGCGCCTCGCGAACGCGCTCGAACGGCTCGCTGAGGTCCGCGTGCTCCGGGATGCGGTCGCGGCGCTCGGAGACGAACTCCCGGTCGCCGCCGTGGGCCGGGTGGAAGTGCAGCGTGCGACAGCCCAGCGACAGGGCCGAGCCGCCGGACGGGCCGGCGTTGTGGCTCGCGGGCGGCGCGTCCTTCTCGTCCCCCTCCACCCGCGCAACCGGGCGGTCGACGTGCGGCCGCAGCGAAAGCATCGCCGGGCTCTCGCAGAGGATCAGGTTCGGCTTCACGCCGGCCTTCTTGACCAGCGTGCCGCCGATGACCTCGCCGAGCAGGTAGGGGACGAGGGTCGGCCCGTAGAGGATCTGCTGGGTGCGGTCGGGACGCACCGGGGTGGTGCACTGGAACTCCAGCGGCCGGCCGAGGCGGTCGGTCATGAGCAAACCGCCGACGTGCCCGCCGCCCGGCAGGTCGACGGCCGTGAGAAAACCGAGCGTGAGTGTCTCGTCCGCCTTTGCCATCGCGGTGTCCGTCCGTGTCCCAATTCGAATTTCGCGGGCCGATCCGTGGCCGCCGGGGTGGGATCGTCGGGGCGGGGGCCGCCGCTTGAGTCGCTCCGTGCGAGTCCGCACAGGCTCCGGGTTCGCCCGGCGTCGCCGGAGCGGGCAGAATCGGGTTCGCCTCCCGCCGACGCCCGCCCGCCGCCGATGCCCGCCGCCCCTTTTCCCGCCCGTGAGGAGATCGAACGGGAGCAGTCCGCCAAGCTGCGAACTCTGCTGACGGAGGCCGTCCCCCGCAGCCCGTTCTGGTCCGCGAAACTGGCGGGGATCGACCTGTCCGCGATCCGCTCCGCCGCCGATCTGGTGTCGCTGCCGCTCTGCACGAAGCAGGAACTGGTCGAGGATCAGGCGGCGAACCCGCCGTTCGGCACCGTGCTGACACGGCCGGCGGCCGAGTACAACCGCATCCACCAGACCAGCGGCACGACCGGCGAGCCGCTGCGCTGGCTGGACGACGCCGACAGCTGGGCGTGGTTCGGCCGCTGCTGGGAGGAGATCTACCGCCTTGCCGGGCTGACCGCGGAGGACCGTCTGTTCTTCCCCTTCAGCTTCGGGCCGTTCATCGGCTTCTGGGCCGCGTTCGACGCCGCCTCCCGCCAGGGCCGGTTCACGATCGCCGGCGGGGGGATGAGCAGCGAGGGCCGGCTGCGGCTGATCTCGACCGTTACCCCCACGGTCGTCGGCTGCACGCCGACCTACGCCCTGCGGCTGGCAGAAGTCGCCGAGGCGACCGGCTACGACCTCCCGGGGTGCAGCGTGCGCAAACTGTTCGTGGCCGGAGAGCCCGGCGGGGCGATTCCCGAGGTGCGGGACCGCATCGAGGAGGCGTGGGGGGCGACGGTGTTCGACCAGTGGGGCATGACGGAGCTCGGCTCCGTCACCGCCGTGGCGGAGGGCGATCGGGAAGCGATCTACGTACTCGACCGGGAGTTCGTCGCGGAGATCCTCGATCCGGAGTCCCAGCGGCCCGTCGCCCCGGGCGACACCGGCGAACTGGTGGTGACGAACCTCGGCCGGCTCTCTTCCCCGCTGATCCGCTACCGCACCGGCGATCTGGTGCGACGATCCGCGGGCCCCTCCCCGATCGGCCTGCCGTACACGCGGCTGGAGGGCGGCATCCTGAGCCGACTGGACGACATGGTGACGATCCGCGGCAACAACGTGTTCCCCAGTGCCGTCGACGCGGTGCTGCGGACGCTCGACGGCGTGGCCGAGTATCGCGTCACCGTGACGACGGCCCGCGCGATGCCGCACCTGCGGATTCAGATCGAACCCGCCGAGCAGGTCGCCCCCGCCGACCTGCTGCCCCGCGTGCACAAAGCGGTCAAGGAACGACTGAACTTCACCGCGGAGATCGTCCCTGCCGCGACCGGCGAACTGCCCCGCTTCGAAATGAAGGGCCGCCGCTGGGTGCGGGGCTGAAGGGTCTGCGGTTCTAAGGCGCCCATGCGAAGCGCCCGCCGGTCCGAGGGACCGGCGGGCGTCTGCAGTGTCGGTCGGCGAAAGCCAGGCCCGACTCAGATCATCACGTTTTCGACGGGGAAGTTCTTGGCGGCGAGGGCCTTCTTGGCGGCTTCCAGGTCGAAGCCCTTGCCGGCCTTGAACTTGACGGTGTGGGTGGGGACGTCGGTCTCGATGTCGGAGACGCCTTCCAGCTCCGCCAGGGTGTTCTGCACCGCGGGGGCGCAGGAGATCGGGCAGTTCATGTCCGGCACGGTGAAGGTCACCGGCCCCTCGTAGGAGACCAGCGTGGCGGCGGCGTCGCTGCCCAGAGCGGCGCTGCTGCCGCTCTCCACGGCGCTGCCGCTCTCGACGTCCACGTCGCCGTCGACCGGGGCGACCGGGGCGACGGGATCCTCCGGAGCCACGACGTCGGCGTCGTCTTCCGGGGCGCAGCCGACGACGGCGAGCGGCAGGCAGAGCAGGGCGGCGAACGGGATCAGACGCTTCATGTCGAGGGGGTGGGCCAAATCGGGGGGAGGAGGGCCGCCGCATCGGTGAGTCGGCGGCCGTGGGCGGGGGATTGTACCGCACTCGGCGGCTCGAAACACCGCTTCGCCGGAGAGCCGCCGAAGCGGCGCCGGCTCAGTCGGCGACCAGCATCACGACCGGCTCGCCCCGCAGGCTTTCCAGCTTGCCCCAGCGTTCCGCCGCCGCCCGCAGGCGGCCGCCGGAGGTGCGATGCGTCATCACCACGACCGACACCTCGGCGGGCTCGCCGTCCTCGTCGGCGTCGGCGGACTCGGGCGAGGCGTGCTGGATGATGCTGGCGAGGCTGATGCCGGACGAGCCGAGAATGTCCGCCAAGTCCGCGAAAACGTGGGGGCGATCCTCCACGCGGAACCGCAGGTAGAACCGGCTGACGAGTTCGTCCGCGGGCACCGCCCGCAGCTCGCCGGAGGGCGGCACGGACTGGAACGGCGCCCGTCCGGCGGCGATGGCCAGCAGGTCGGCCAGCGCCGCGGAGGCGGTCGGCTCCCGCCCCGCCCCCGGGCCGGCGAACCAGGCGTCGCCCACCAGGTCGCCGCGGACGGCGACGACGTTCATCGGCCCGTTGATGTTGGCGACCGCGTCCGTTCGCCGCACCAGCGTCGGACGAACCGACATTTCCAGCCCCCGCTCGGTGCGTTTGGCCACCGCCAACAGCTTCACCGCACAGCCGAGTTCCTCGGCGAAGGCGAGGTCTTCGGCGGAGAGCACGTCGATGCCGCCGAGGGAGACGTCCCCGAACGTCACCTCCGCTCCGAACGCCAGCCGGGAGAGGATGACGAGCTTCTGGGCCGCATCGGTGCCGTCCACGTCCATCGACGGATCGGCCTCGGCGTAGCCGCGCTCCTGCGCCTCGGCGAGGGCGTCCGCGTAGCTGGCGCCGGTGTCCGCCATCCGGGAGAGGAGGAAGTTGCTGGTCCCGTTCAGGATCGCCCGAATCCCGGTGATCCGGTTGGCGGCGAGCGATTCCGTCAGGCCGGCGACGATCGGCACCCCGCCGGCGACGGCGGCTTCGTAGCGGATCATGCGGCCGCACTCGGCGGCGAGGGCCAGCAGCTCCGGACCGCGTTCGCAGATCAGGGCCTTATTGGCGGTCACGACATGCTTGCCGGCCCTGAGCAGATCGCGGCAGAGTTCGAAGGCCCGGGGCACGCCGCCGATCAGTTCGACGCCGATCGCCACCTCCGGGTCTTCCACGGCCCGTCGCATGTCGTCGTGCAACACGCCGGGGGGCAGGTCGATGCCGCGGTCCTTCGTCAGATCGCGCACGACCGCGTGCTTGAGGATCAGCGGCGGGCCGGCGGCGAGCGTCTGCGGGTGGCGGAGCAGGCGCTCCGCGACGCCGCCGCCCACGGTGCCCAAACCGAACAGGGCGACGCCCATCGGCTCGGCGGTCGGCCCGCCGGGGGCTTTCGACGCCGACGAGGAGGGGGCGGGGACGGCGTCCGGATTCGACATGGGGCGGGTCGGGAACTTCTTGAGACGGGGCGGGGTGAAGTGGCGGGCGGCCGGACGGTTTCTCCCCTACGTTCCCCGCTTCCACAAGTCCGCCCCGGTTTCGGCCGGCCGCCCCCGTCCCCGACGAGCCCATGTCCGCGTCCGCCGCCGCCCCGCCGCCGGGTCCGCGGGTGGGCGGGGTGGTCTATCTGAACAGCCGCCCGCTGATCGAAGGGCTGCGAAAGGAAGAGGTCCTGGGCGATCGGGTGACGCTGGACCACCCCAGCCGCCTCGCCGACGGCCTCCGCACCGGCGCTTACGACGCGGCCCTGGTGCCGAGCGTCGCGGCCCTCGGCACCCCCGGGGCGACGATCCTGTCCGACGCCTGCGTCGCCGCCCGCGGCCCGGTGCGGAGCGTGAAGCTGTTCTTCCGCGTGCCGCCGGGGGAAGTGCGTTCGCTGGCGTTGGACGAAGGCTCCCGCACGAGCGCCGCCCTGTCACGGGTGCTGCTCGCCGAACGGTTCGGCGTGGAGCCCGCGCTTCTCCCGCTGCCGGTCGCCCGGAGCGGCTCGCCTCGGGCCGCCGCGGACGCCGTCGCCGACACGCCCGCCGACGCCGTGCTGCTGATCGGCGACCGGGCGATGGTCGACCCGCCGGACCGGCGCACCGGCCGGCCCTTCGCGGCGGTCTGGGACCTGGGACAGGTCTGGAACGAGTGGACCGGGCTGCCGTTCGTGTTCGCCGCCTGGGCCGCCCGGCCGAGGTTGGGGGAGACGATGAGCGCTCGGTTGGCACGGCAGTTCTCGGAGAGCCGGGACGCCGGCCTGAACGACCTGGAGCGGATCGCCGCCGTCGCCGGGCCGCCGTTGGGGCTGACGGCGGCGGACGCGGCCGATTACCTCAGCCGCAACCTGCACTTCACCCTCGGCCCGGCGGAGCGGGCCGGGCTCAACCTGTACTGCGAACTCTGCGTGCGGAACGGTCTGCTGCCGAAGCAGGCCCGTCCGGCGTACGCTGCCGCCCCGTCGCCGCGTCCGGTCCGCCTCGCGCCCCCGCCGACCCGCGCCGCCACGCCTGAACCTCTGCGAGTGACTCGATGAAAACCGTCGCCCCCACGGCCCCCCAACGCTTCGAGAAGAGCGTGCGCAACGAGCGTTCGACCGCGGACATTCTCGCGCGAACGCTCGACGGCCAGCGGCTCAGCGACGACGACGCTCTCGCCCTGCTGCGGTCGCACGACCTGACGGCCCTCGGGACCGCGGCCGACGAAGTGTCGCGGCGGCTGAACCCGGGCCCGTTCCGCACGTTCAACATCGACCGGAACATCAACTACACGAACGCCTGCACGGCGGTCTGTCACTTCTGCGCCTTCTATCGGAACCCGAAAAGCGACGAAGTCTACGTCCTTCCCCGGGCCAAACTGCTGGAGAAGATCGAGGAGACGGTCGCCCTCGGCGGGGAGCAAATCCTGCTCCAGGGCGGACTGCACCCGAAGTTCAAGCTGGACTGGTACGAGGAGATGCTGCGGGACATCAAATCCGCCTTCCCGCAGGTGAACGTCCACGGCTTCAGCCCGCCGGAGATCCATCACTTCACCAAGGTGAACAAGCTCCCGCTGCGGACCGTGTTGGAGCGGTTGAAGGAGGCGGGGCTCGGCTCGCTGCCGGGCGGGGGGGCGGAGATTCTGGTGGACCGCGTCCGCGACGTGCTGACCCGCGGGAAGGTGAACACCGACGACTGGCTGAACGTCTGCCGCATCTGGCACGAACTCGGCGGCGTCGGCTCGGCCACGATGATGTTCGGCCACGTCGAAACCTTGGCCGAGCGGGTCGAGCACCTTCGCCGCATTCGGGAGTTGCAGGACGAAACCGGCGGGTTCATGGCGTTCATCTGCTGGACGTTCCAGCCGGACCACACCGACCTGTCGCACATCCCGCCGGCCGGGGCGTTCGAGTACCTCAAGACGCAGGCGGTCGCCCGGCTCTATCTCGATAACGTCCCGCATATCCAATCGAGCTGGGTCACGCAGGGCGAGAAGACCGGCGGCATGGCCCTCTGGTTTGGGGCCGATGATATGGGCTCGTTGATGATCGAGGAGAACGTCGTTGCCGAGGCCGGCACGGTGCACCACCTCACCTTGGAGCAGATGAAGCGCGCGATCCGCGAACGCGGCTACATCCCCCGCCAGCGCAACGTGAAGTACGAACTGATCGACGAATGGGAGGAGGGTTGGCCGGAGGGCCGCAGCACGCTGCGGCCGCCGGCGCCGCGGGCGGACGACGACGCGGGGACCTCGGGCACTCTCACTGTGCTAAACTGACGGCCCCTCGTCCGCAGGCCCCTGTCATGCCCGGCCCGTTTCCCGGATTCGACCCGTTTCTTGAGAACGAGTGGGAGGACGTCCATGCGGCGTTGATCGGGGCCGTTCGTGCGCAGCTCAATGAGCGCCTGCCGCCCGATCTGGTCTGCCGCGCGGAAAAGAGCGTGCAACTCCTCGGCGGCGATCCGGACGGCGGGCCGCGCTGGGTCCGACCCGATGATTTCGTCGCGGTCGCCAGTCCGTCCGGCAGTGCGGAAGGCTCCGCGGGTTCCGCCGTGCTCGCGCAGTCCGAGACGTATACCGTCGCCCCAGAGACGCAGGTTCACAAGTGGCTCGAAGTCCGCGACGTCGGCGGGAACGAGGTCGTCACCACAATCGAACTGCTGAGTCCGGCGAACAAAACGGGGCGGGAGCGGGAGCGGTTTCGGGAGAAGCAACGGGACCTCGTCGAGGCGGGCGTCTCGCTGGTGGAGATCGACCTCCTCCGACGCGGGCTGTGGGCGCTCTACCCGGCGGAGGACGCCGTGCCGGAGGCGTATCGGGAGCCCTACCGGCTATGCAGCACGGAGGTTCAGTTCGGCAAGCCGCGGTCGACGTTCACCCGCGTCCGTCTCCGCGAACCATTGCCGGCGATCCCGGTCCCGCTGCGGGCGGACGAAGAGCCGGTCGCGCTCGAACTGCAACCGCTGATCGATCGCGTCTGGGGGGAGGGTCGGTACGGCAACCATTACCGCGGCGACGCGCCGCCGTTCCCCCCCGAGGACGCCGCCTGGGTGGCGGAGCGGGTGCGGGAGTGGGGCGAACGGGCCGGTTCAGCGGGTCCGTCGGGTGCGAAGGAGCCGGAAAAGGCGGCGCCCGATCGGCCGCCGCCGACCGGCTCACCGCGGGCGGGCTAGGGTGACGAACCGCCCGCTCGTCGAAGCTCCGTCGTCCGCGTTCGCCGCATGATCTCCGTCCGTGACCTCTCGAAGAGCTTCGACGTCCTCTCCGGCGGCCGCGTCGTCGCGTTGGAGGGGGTGAGCTTCGAGGTACGGCCGGGTGAGATCTTCGGCCTGCTCGGTCCGAACGGGGCGGGGAAGAGCACCTGCCTGCGGATTCTCTCCACTGTGCTCCAGCCGACCGGCGGCTCGGCCACCGTCGCCGGCTACGACGTGCTCCGCGATCCGGCGGAGGTGCGGCGGTCGATCGGCTTCCTCTCCAACAACACCGGCCTCTACGACCGGATGACGGCCTGGGAGCTGGTCGAATACTTCGGTCGCCTGCACGGCCTGGAGGGCAACGCATTGGAGCGACGGATGACGGAGGTTTTCGAAACCCTCCGCATGACCGACTTCAGCGACTCGCTCTGCTCCCGCATGAGCACCGGCCAGCGGCAGAAGGTCTCGATCGCTCGCGCCCTGGTGCACGACCCGCCGGCGCTGATCTTCGACGAACCGACCGCCGGGCTGGACGTGCTCGTCGCCCGGGCGGTGCTGAACACCGTGGCCGCCCTGCGGGACGCCGGGAAGTGCATCATTTTCTCCACCCACATCATGAGGGAGGTGGAAAAGCTCTGCGATCGGGTCGCCGTGATTCACCGCGGCCGCATTCTCGATCAGGGCCCGCTGCCGGAGTTGGCCGCCCGACATGACGAACCGGACACCGAAGAGCTGTTCTTCAAGCTGATTGAAGAAGAGGAGGAGGCGGAGTTCGCCGGTCTCTCGAAGAGGCCGGCTCACGAGCCCCGCCCGCTCGCCGTTTGACCTGAACCCGAATCTCCCGGTCGATGACCTGGCGCAATACGAAACTGCTGTTCCTCCGGGAGGTGCGGGACCAGCTGCGCGATCGCCGCACGCTGTTCATGGTGGCGGTGCTCCCGGTGCTGCTCTATCCGGCCCTCGGGCTGGGAATGGTGCAGATGACGGTGCTTTTCCGCGAAGCCCCGCAGACGGTGGTGGTCCTCGGGGCGGAGTACCTGCCCGGGCCGGCGTTGATCGAGGAGGAACGCTTCGCCGCCGCGTGGTTCGACGATCCGGCCGCGGCGGACAAGGTGCGCGTCGTGACCGCGGCCGGACCGGCCGCGGGGACGGAGGAGGGCGCCGCCCTGCTGGACGCCGCCGAGGAGGTGCGGGCCGCCCACGAGCGGGCGACGCAGGCCGCGGAGGACCTCGAAGCCGCCCTCGCCGCCGGGGACGAGCGAAGGGCCCGGTCCCTGCGGGAACGGCTGCGAATCGCGGAGGCCAGCCGGGCGACCCGGTTTTCGGAGAGCGGCATCCAGACGCTGTTGCTCGTGCCGAAGTCGCTGGACGACCAAATCAAGGCCCTCAGCCGGCGCCTCACCGAGCGGGACGCCCCGCCGGAGCAGGCCGCGGGGCCGCTGCCGCGGCCGGTCGTGCTCCATGAAGACGCTGACGAACGGAGCCGGCTTGCCTACGGGCGGGTCGCCGGCGTGCTGCGGAACTGGGAGCGTGCGGTGCTGCGGGACCGGCTCGCCGAAGCCGGCCTGCCGGCCGATCTGCCGGCGCCGGTCGCCCCGCGGGGGCTCTCGCTCAGTCAGCCGGAGGAGCGGGCTGCCGGCGTGTGGAGCAAGCTGTTCCCGGCGCTGGTCGTGCTGATGACGATCAGCGGGGCGTTCTACCCCGCCGTCGATATGGCCGCCGGGGAGAAGGAACGCGGCACGATGGAAACCCTGCTGATCTGCCCGGCGAGCCGCGGGGAGATCGTCTGCGGAAAATTCCTCGCTGTGCTGACGTTCAGCCTGTGCACGGCAGGGCTCAACCTGTTCAGCGCCGGGCTGACGGGCGGGTACGTCGCCTCGCTGGCCGGGCCGGGAATGGCGGCGAACCTCGACGGCCTCGCCCCGCCGGCCCCGGCGGCGCTGGCCTGGGTCGGCCTGCTGATGGTCCCGCTGGCGGCGTTCTACTCCGCCCTCTGCCTGGCCCTGGCGACGTTCGCCAAGTCGAACAAGGAGGGGCAGTACTACCTCTACCCGATCCTGATGGTCTCCGTCGGGCTGACGGTGTTCTGCCTCAGCCCGCTGGTGGAGCTCACGCCGCTGTACGCCGTGCTGCCGGTGGTGAACGTCTCGCTGTTGCTCAAATCGCTCTTGGCCCCCGGCACGGCAGCCGCGGCGCTGCCGTACGTGCCGGTCGTGCTGCTCTCCAGCGTCGGCTACGCCGGCATGGCGCTGTGGTGGGCGGTCGAACAATTCAAGCGGGAGGACGTGCTGTTCCGGGAGGCTGAGCAGTTCAACGTGAAGGACTGGATCGCCCACCTGCTCCGCGAGAAAGAGCCGACGCCGACCTTCGGCGAGGCGGCCTTCGCCTTCGTGACCGTCCTCTTGTTGCAGTTCGCCATGATGGGCCCGATGCAGCGAGCTCTGGAGGCGGCCCCGCCGGGAACCGAGGGCGTGACCGCATTCCGGTTGGTCGTGATCCAGCAGCTCGTCACGGTCGCGTTCCCCGTGTTGGCGATGGGCGTGCTGCTGACGGCCAGCGTGCGGCGGACGTTCCGGTTCCGTCTGCCCAACCTCAAGCTGACGGCCGTCGCCGCCGCGTTGGCGTTCTGCCTGCAACCGCTGATCGGCGTGCTGACGCACTGGCTGACCGGCCGGTTCTTCCCCGAACCCCCGGCCGGCTACGCGGAGTTCGGCGCCACGATGGCCACCGTTCCGCTGCCGCTGGCCTTCCTGGCGGCGGCGATCGCCCCAGCGGTTTGCGAGGAACTGGCGTTCCGCGGGTTCCTGCTCAGCGGCTTCGCCCGGGCCCGGCGGCCGTGGTTGGCGGTGGGCCTCAGCGCCCTCGCCTTCGGCGTGGTGCACCTCGTGCCGCAACAGGTGTTCGCGGCGACGCTGGCCGGGCTGGTACTGGGCACGATTGCCTGGAAGGGCCGCAGCCTGTGGCCCTGCATCCTGTTCCACCTGATCTTCAACGGACAGCAGGTCCTGCTCGGCCGAGCGGAGGGAGGCGAGTTCGGCGCCCTCGGGAAGGGCGCGCACCGCCTGCTGTTCGACGCCGACGGCTACCGCCCCGTCGTGCTGGCCCTCTGCGGGGCCGGGACGGTCGCGCTGCTCATCTGGTTGTCCCGCTTCCGGCGGGAGGACGAACCGGCCGCGGACCGCCCGGCGACCGCTGAGTCCGCGGGGCGCTCCGCCGTGTTGAGTTCGACCGCCGCCGTGGTCGCGTGAGCGAACCCGCCGCCCCGCCGTCCGCCCTCACCGCCCGCTGGGTGGCGCCGATTGACGTCCCGCCGATTGCCGGCGGGACGGTCGAACTGACGCCGGACGGTCGCGTCGCCGCCGTCCACGACCGGCCGGACGCCCGCTCCGGGGCGGAGGACCTGGGCGACGTCGCGCTGCTGCCGGGGTTCGTGAACTGCCACACGCACCTGGAATTCAGCGACTTCGCCGCCCCCATCCCCGCGGCGGGAGCCTTTGCCGACTGGATCGCCGCCACGGTCGCCGCCCGTCGGGAGCGGCCCGGCGACCGCATGGACCGGGTGAACCGCGGATTGGCGGAGAGCCTCGCCGCGGGGGTGACGACGGTCGGGGAGATCGCCACCGGCGCCCCCGAGGCCGACGGGTGGAACGCCGCCCGCCTCCCCCCGCCGCACGCCCGGCCGGCGCTGGTCGCCTTCGGCGAACTGATCGCCCCCCGCGATCCCGTCGCCGCCCTGGACGCGGCCCGGGCCTTCCTGCAATCAGACGGCGATCCGCCCGATCTGATCCGCGGCCTCAGTCCGCATGCGCCGTACTCGGTGCACCCGGCCGTACCGACGCTGCTGGCCGCCTGTCCCGACACGGCCGCGGCGCCGTGGGCCGTTCATCTGCTGGAGACCTCGGAAGAAATCGACCTGTTGGCCAAGGGCCAAGGCCCGTTAGCGGCGGCGATGGAACGATTGGGGGCGACCCGGAGCGACTTCGGGGCGAACCGCCTGCGGCGGGACTATCTCGAACCGCTCGCCACGGCGGCCCGGGGGCTGATCGTGCACGGCAATCGGCTGACGCCGGCCGACCTCGACTGGCTCGCCGCCCCGGAGCGCCGGCATCTCAGCGTGATCTACTGCCCGCGGACGCACGCCCACTTCGGGCGCCCGCCGCACCCCTGGCTCGCCCTGCGGGAGGCCGGCGTGCGGGTCGCGCTCGGCACCGACGGCCGCGGCTCGAACCCGGACCTGTCGATCCTCGGCGAACTCCGGTTCCTGCACGCCCAATTTCCGAAGGTTCCCCCCGCCGACCTGCTCGCCCTGGGAACCCGCTGCGGGGCGGAGGCGTTGGGGGTCGGCGGCGGACGCCTGCGGGGCGGCGAACCGGCCGACCTGTGCGCCGTCCGTCCCGACGGGGCGAGCGGCGATCCCGCGGCGGACCTCCTGCATTCCGGCAGCCGCGTCGTCGCCGTGTGGCGGGCGGGGCGGCGGGTCGTCTGAGCGACGGCGCGATGGAGGCAAGCCGCGTCGTCAGGCCTTGCGGGCGGCGTAGCGGGCCCGGATGAGGGCCGAAGCTTGCTGGACGTATTCGTCCTCCGGTTCCGGCTCGGGTGGGGGCGGCGCCGGGTCCTGCGAATCCGCCGGGGCGGGGGGCGGTCCGCCGACGACCTGCGTCGGTTCGTCTTCCTCGGAGACCGTCCCCGGGGCGGGCGGGGGCACCAGCCAGGTGATGACCTCGCTCTCGCTGGCGGCGTCCGGGTCCGGCAGCAGGAATTGAATCGGGCCGACCCGCAACGTGTCGCCGGCCCCCATCACCGTGGGGACGCGGATCGCCCGACCGTTGATGTAGGTGCCGTTCCGACTCTTCAAATCCTCCGCAGTGACGACCTCCCGGCCGCCGGACAGGGCCACGGTGAGGCGGCAGTGCTGGCGGCTCACGTCCGGCGTCGCCAGGCGAATTGCGCACTGTCGATCGCGGCCGATCAGCGTCTGCCCGACGGCGAGCTTTAGACGACGGCCGCGATGCTTGCCGGAGTCGACGAGGAGGTCCGCCATCGGTGTCGCCGGAGGGGGGAAAAGGGGCGGAAACTCTGCCGGGGCAGGGGGAACGCCCGGTCCGGGGCGTCGACTCTGCGGGAAGCACTGTATTTACAGTCCCCCAGCGGAGCAAACCGACCGGGACCCCCTGTTTCGTAGGCTCTCCCGCTTGACGTTCGGCGGCGGCGGCGTTTCACTGCCGACGAACTTCCATGCGTGGCCCGCTCGGGCGGCGCTCTCTGCTCACCCAGCCCCGCGCGTCCGGCTGCCGCCGGCCCGCACGCGAAAGATCGATCGATGGCCAAGAAAGCCGCCAAGAAGGCCTCCGCCAAGAAGGCCGCCGCTCCCGCCAAGCCGATGACCAAGGCCGAAGTGCTCTCCGCCATGGCGGAGCGGACCGGCCTCCAGAAGACCGAAGTCCAAAACTTCTTCACGGAGCTGGAAGGTCTGCTGGGCCAGGAGCTCGGCAAGAAGGGCCCCGGCGCCTTCAACGTGCCCGGTCTGATGAAGGTCGTCGTGCAGCGGAAGGAAGCCACCCCGGAGACCACCAAGAAGAACCCGTTCAAGCCGGGCGAGATGATGACCGTGAAGGCCAAGCCGGCCCGCAACGTGGTCAAGATTCGTCCGCTCAAGGGCCTGAAGGACCTCGTCTGAGTCGGCGAACCCTCCGGTCCGGGGGCGTTCGCACGAACGTTCCCCGGCGCCCGGGAGGAATCGAGACGGCTTCACCGAACCGCCGACAGGGTTCGGATGTCTTCCCCAAGAGAGTCGCGGAACCGGCTTGACCGACCGTGAAGCTTCGATATCCTCCCCGTCCCGGAACGCTCGCCCCGCGGGCGTTTCCCAAGGCCCCATCGTCTAGTCAGGTCCAGGACTCTGGATTTTCATTCCAGCAACAGGGGTTCAAATCCCCTTGGGGTCATCCACGACTGAGTCGTGATCGCGGCCCGCACCGGCGACGGTGCGGGCCGCTTTTCATTCGCTCCCCACCGGGTGTGAGATGTCGCAGTCCCCGCCGCCCAAACCAAGCCGGGGCGATTATTGGCGGCACCTGTTCGCCCACTGGCCGGCGGACCTCGCCAAGACCGGCTCCGTGATCACGGAGCAGAACGAGCCGGTGCGGTTCGTCGACTTCGCCGTCTCCGGCGGCCTGTTGCTCCTCCAACGGGATCGCCCGGACACCACCGGCGCCCGGAAGGTGCTGCTCAGCTACGACGCGATCAGCAGCCTGAAACTGGACGACCCGGGAGAACTGGACCGCTTCCGCCCGCTCGGCTTTCAGCCGCCCGTCGGGGCCGCCGCGGCGGATTGACGGGCGCTCTCGTCCGCGGGCGCTTCGTGCTCCTCCCGCGGCGGGGCGAGGGACTGCAGGGCGAGCATGATCGCCCCCGTGACGAGAAACACGTCGGCGAAGTTGAACACCGGCCAGCCCCAGCCGCCGAACTCGAACAGCAGGAAGTCTCGTACGGCCAGGCGGACCTCGCCGTCCGGGCCGGTGCAGCCGTGCAGGCCGAGGCGGTCGTAGAGGTTGCCCATCGCCCCGCCGGTCACCAGCGCCAGGGCGATCGTGAGCCACAGGCTCCGGGCGGCGCCGGCGACGAACAGCCACCAGAGCACGCCCAAGGCCGCCAGGACGCTCAGCAGGGCGAACAGCCAGCTGAGGCCCTGCCCGATGCCCCACAACGCGCCGCCGTTGAAGCTCGTCAGCAGTTCGAACCGGACGGCGCCGTCGAACCACTCCTGATGCCAGTCGCTGCGGACGCCCTCGTACCCGAGCGTGTCGAAGACCCGTTCCTTCGTGTACAGGTCGACCCCGCACGTGAGCACGGTCAGCAGACCGAACAGAATGGGGCGGGACGCCGGAACGTATCGCATAATCGGCGTCTGTGGGGCGTCCGTCCGGTGGGGGCGACCGGGAAACGTCCGGCCGGTCGGCATCCTAGGACCGCCGCCGTCGATCGGGCAAGATGAGCCCATGTCCGACTCGAACGCCCCCGCCGAATCCGTCGCCCCGCCGCAGGTTGGAGACGCCGCCCCCGACGTCACCCTCGTCGTGACGCCGGGCGGCGAACCGCTGACGCTCTCCGACGTGTGGGCCGACGGGCCCCTGGTGCTGTATTTCTACCCGAAGGACGCCACGCCCGGCTGCACGACGGAGGCCTGCGACTTCCGCGACCGCGACGCCGCCCTCGCCGAGGCCGGCGCAACCGTGCTGGGGGTGAGCCCGGACCCGCCGGCGTCTCACGAGAAATTCATCGCCAAGCAGTCGCTGCCGTTCCGGCTGCTCAGCGACGAAGAGAAGACCGCCGCGACGGCTTACGGCGTGTGGGTGGAGAAGTCGATGTACGGCCGCAAGTACATGGGCGTGCAGCGGGCGACGTTCCTCATCGGCCAGGACGGCAAAATCGCCGCCGCCTGGCCGAAGGTGAAGGTCAAGGGGCACGCCGACGCCGTGCTGGAGGCGCTGGCCGAATTGAAGAAGAACGGCTGAGCCGCCGGGGGAGTCGTCCGGGCCGCAGCCTCAGGCGGCCTTGCGCACCGGGGCCGCGGCCCGTTTGGCGCTGGCGGCGATCTCTTCGAGCACCCATTCGGCCAGTTCGAGCGCAGCGACGGCGGCGTCGCCGTCGACCCGCGGCGTGCCGCCGGACCGGCAGCAGCTCATCCAGTCGGACAGCTCCGCCGTGAGAGCGTCGCGGCTGCTGACAGGCGCCTCTTCCGTCTTGATCCACCGACCGAACACGCTGTCCCGCAGGGCAGCGCGATCGGCGGCCGGATCGTCCAGGGCGGAGAGCACCGGCGGGCCGTGCGTCAGCGCCGCGGTGGCGGAGTAATGCAGCACTTGGCGGGTGGTGAGATCCGCCGTGACGACGCCGTCTTCGCCGAAGGCCTGCACGGTGCGGGCGGCGGTCGGGTTGACGCGGTTGACGGTCAGATCGGCGACGCCGCCGCTCTCGAAGGTCAGCCGGGCGGTCGCGGCGTCTTCCATCTCGGTGAGGATCGGCGTGCCGAGAGCCTGCACGGAGACGACCTCCTCCTCGCCGAACAGATGCCGGGCGAGTTCAAGGTCGTGGATCATCAGATCGTGCACCGCCCCCACGTCGACGCTGCGGAAGGCGAATGGACTGACGCGCTCGAAGCGGGCGTAGCGGGGCCGTGGGCAGCGGGCGACGACCTCCTCGAAGGCCGGGTTGAAGCGCTCCACATGGCCGACGGCCAGGACGACGCCGGCGTTCTTGGCCTGGAGCGCGATCTGCTCCGCCTCCCGCACGTCGCTGGAGAGCGGCTTCTCGACCAAGACGTGCTTACCGGCCTGCAGGCAGGCGCCGGCGACGTCGGCGTGGGTGAAGGTCGGCGTGGCGACGCTGACCGCGTCCACCTCGTCCAACGCCTCCCGCACGTCGGCGACGGCCCGGCAGCCGTAGTCGGAGGCAATCTTCCCGGCGGCGGCCTGATCCCGGTCCGCGACGGCGACGAGGTTCACCCCGTCCAGCCCGGCGAGAATGCGGGCGTGGTGACGGCCGAGGGCTCCCACCCCGGCGACGGCGACGTTGAGCGAGGACATCCGTGTCTCAAGCTGGAGTGAACGAGCGGCTCTCGGGACGGCGACGGCCGGCCGGTTCCCGTGGATTAGGCGGCCCGCCGAATCGGGTGGATGGAAACCGGCTCGTAGGGCACCGGCTTGCCGTCGCGGCCGCGTCCGTTGCGGCCGCCGCTCTGGGTCTCGACGAAGCGAAGCACCTTCTCCACGGCCGGGGGCGCTTCCCCGCCGAACTTCGCTTCCAGTTCCTTGCGGATCTCGGCGATCGGCTTGCGGCTGCGGTAGAGCAGGCGGTGGGCCAGCTTCACGCCGCGGATCTCCGCCTCGGGGATGCCGGCCCGCTGCATGCCGACCAGGTTGATCGTCTTGACCGTCGGGTTGTCGGTCCCCGCCGAAAGCATGTACGGCGGCAGGTCGCGAACGAGCTTGCCGCCGCCGGAGACGAAGGCCAACGTGCCGACGGTGGCGAAGTGGTGCACCACGCTGTTGCCGGAGACGATCGCCCCGTCGTGCAGATGCACGTGGCCGCCCAGCAGCACGCCGTTCACCAGCATGCAGTCGTCGCCGACGCGGCAGTTGTGGGCCACGTGAGCGTTGCTCATCAGCAGGCAGCGGCTGCCGATGCGGGTGATGCCGTCTTCCTTCTCCGCCCCGCGGTGGACGGTGACGCCCTCGCGAAACTGGTTGTCGTCGCCGATCACCGTACCGGTGGGGGCGTCGTGCCAGCCTTTGTCCTGCGGCTCCCCGCCGATGACGCAGCCGGGCCAGAACCGGTTGCCGGAGCCGATGGCGCAGTGCCCGCTGAGCACGACGTGGCTGTCGAGCGTGTTATTCGGGCCGAGCACCACGTCCGGGCCGACGGTGCAGAAAGGGCCGATTTTCGTGCCGGCCCCCAGAACCGCCTGCGGGTGAACGTCCGAGAGAGGATGAATGCTGATCGACGCGGCGCGGGGGGCGGGCCGGGTGGCTCGCAGTTCGCTGGCGCCGAAGAGGGCCGGTTTGGGCATGGAATCCGACGGGGAGTTCACGGTACGGCCTCCTGCCGCGGGCGTGGGTGGGACTGCGTTTTACGCTGCGGCGGGATCCGTGGAAACCCCGATCGCTTCCGTGATCGGCGCATCCCCCCGAGTCGCCGCAGCCCGCAGGGTCCGGCAAAGGTCCCTGTTCAACGCATGCCCTCCCTTCCGGGAGGCGACTGCGGCGTGCAGATCGCATCCTAGTAGCGCCAGGTCGCCGATCATGTCCAGAAGTTTGTGGCGGGCCGGTTCGTTTGGGAAACGCGGTGCGTTTCCACGGACTGTGCCGTCTGGTTCGAACACCAGCAGGTCCGCCGCGTCGACCCGCTCCCCGTAGCCGGCAGCCCGCAGGGCCGGGATCTCGTCTGCGGTGATGAACGTCCGGGCGGGGGCGATCTCCTCGAGGAAGCGTTCCGGGGTGATCTCGCATCGGAAGTTCTGGGGCGGGACCGGGCGCTCCGGCCCGCAGTCCAGGTGATATTCGAGCCGAAGCCCCGCCGCGGCCGGGCCGTGCCCCTCCGCGGGGCGGGCCACGATCTCCGCGTCGCCGTCCGCGGCCCGGACCCAGCGGTGGACCCGCAGCGTCTTCCGGGGTGCGTCCAATTCCCGCACCCCGGTGGACCGCAGCGCCTCTGCGAAGCCGAGGGCGGAGCCGTCCAGCCCCGGCAGTTCCGGGCCGTCGATCTCGACCCGGCAGTTGTCGATTCGCAGCCCGGCGAGGGCGGCGAGCACGTGTTCGGTGAGCTGCACCTCCGCCTCGCCCCGCCGCACGCCCGTCCGGCGGTGCAATTCGAGGGCGTATTCAATCGTCGCCGGCACCGACGGTTCGCCGGGCAGGTCGGTGCGGACGAACAGCACGCCCGTCCCCGCGGGCGCCGGGCGGAACCGCACCCGCACGTCGCCCCCGGTGAAGAAGGCGACGCCGGTCAGTTCCGCGTCGGCGGCGAGGGTGGTTTGAGAGCGGGTCATGGCGGGCGAGACGAGCAACGGAAAAGCCGGCGGCCCCGGGAGGGCCGCCGGCTTAGAACGTCAGCGGCGAAGCGACCGACCTACGGGGCGGCGGGGGCTTCGGCGGTCTTCGGAGCGTACGGGGAGACGTACCCTTCGGCGCTCTGATCGCGGGTCGGCTTGCCGCTCTTGGCGGAGTAGCTGCGATCCAGGGCGTAGATGATGGTGTCGGTGATGTCGTCCTGCGGGGTGTGGTAGACGACCAGGCGGTTCATCCCTTGGAGGATGTCCTGCGTCTGCTTGGCGTCGTCCACGCCGTCCCGCTTGTAGCGAATGACGAGGGAGTAGTTCTTCCGCTCGCACCACATTTTGACCATCGCGGTGACGTCGTTGTAGATCTCCTTGTACAGTTCGGCTTCCTTCTTCATGAAGCGCTGGCTGATCCGCATCTGCTCGGCCTGCAGTTCGGTCTGCTTGTTCTTCAGCGAAACGGCCTTCTGCAGGTACTCCTCGGAGTCCTGCGGGATGGTGCCGGCCTGCAGCTGGGCCTGGATCGTCTGGACCTCTTTGGCCAGCGCTTCGGCCTTGGCGCCTTCGGCTTTGATCTCGTTCTTGAGCGTCTCGCGGACGTCCTCGAACTTGTCGTAGTTCGCGAAGACCTCGGCCATATCGATCACGGCGACCGGGCCGGTCGGGGCGGCGGCGGGGGCCTGAGCCAGACCGCTCTGAGCGGAGAGGGCGAGGGCGGCCGCGGCGGCGGCCGAGATGAGGGGGCGGATGGCTTTCACGGCCGTGCGTCCTTGCCAGTTTGCGTGTGCGAATGGCCGAGTCGCGGGTGCGGCGGCCGAAGGTCCGCGGGGTCTAAGACGCCCTGCCGTAAAGCGTCAACCCCCGTCGCCGCGCGCGTTGGATTTCTCTCCCGCCAGCCGACGCAGGAACGGCCGCGTTCGCCGCCAGGCCTCCTCCGGCTCGACCGCCTCCCAAGCCCCGAACTGCCGGAGCGCGTCCGTCCGGTACCAGTGGGCGACCCGCAGTTGGGCCACGGCGAACGCCGTCAGCGGCGGTTCGTCCGGGCGCCGCAGCGCGCGCCAGGCGAGGGTCGCCGTTTTGCCCGCCGCCGTCGCCAGCGGTCCGGGCAAGCGGCGGAGGGCCGGCGGCTCCAGCCCAGCCTCCTCCGCCACCCGACGCACGAACTCGTGCAGCCGCACGGGCGGAAGATCGTTCAGAAAATACGGCCGGCCGGCTCCCTCCGGGCGGTTTGGCAGGGCGAACAGGGTCTGCACGATCGCCGCCGCGGCGTTCTCGACGAAGGTGGGGGCGATCAGCGGATTCGCTCCGCCGATCGACGGAACGCGACCCGCCTGCGCCGCGGCGACCAGGGCCGGCAGCACGTGTCGGTCCCCCGGCCCCCAGATCAGGTGCGGCCGCACGGCGACGGTTCGCAGGCCGCGGGTCCGGTCGGCCCGCAGGGCGTCCCGTTCCGCCAGCAACTTGGAGTGCGGGTAGCTCGCCAGTCCGCGATCGGGCAGGGGGAGCCGTTCGTCGGCCCCCTCGTGCGGCGTGCCGTCGAAGACGACGCTGGGCGACGACACGTGCACCAGCGTGCGGACCCGCCGAGCCAGGCAGCCGTCGATCACGTGCCGCGTGCCGGCGACGTTCGGGCCGAGGAACTGTCGCAGCGGCGCGTCGATGCCCGGCCGGGCGCCGGAGTGCACCACGCCGCAGACGCCCTCGCAGGCGGCGAGGAGGCTCGGTCGGTCTTCGAGATCGCCGAGGAACACCTCCGCGCCGAGTTCCTCCAGCTCCGGCAACGGACGTCGGGAGAGAACCCGCACCGGCGTTCCGCTCGCCCGCAATCGACGCACGACGGCCCCGCCCAGCAGTCCGCCGCCGCCGGTCACCAGCGTGAGGTCGTCGGTCCCCGCGGCGTCGCTCACGCCCGCGCCAGCCGTCGGCGGAGCGGCGAGGCCAGCAGACGAGCCGCCCACTCGGCGAGGGCCGCCCGGTCGATCTTCGTGTTGTGCCGCACGTCCGTCGGCAGCGTCCGACGGAATAGCACGGCCCGCGGCTCGCCGATCACCGTCGAGGCGGCCGCTCGATCCCGCAGGTCCGCCCGCAACCGCTCGGACCGGGCGCCGGGTTCGCACTCCGCCACGATCACCGGTCGCTGCCGGCCGGCTTCGCCGGCCCCCACGATCGCGGTGCGGCGGACGCCGGCGAGTTCGTTCAGGATCGCCTCGCCCCGCACCGGGTAGACCGGGCCGTCGGCGGTCCGCACCACGTGCGCCTGCCGTCCGCAGAACCAGAGCCGGCCGCGGTCGTCGAGGTAGCCGACGTCCCCCATCCGGTGCCACACGCCGTTCGGGGCCGCTGGGTCGGCGATCTTCGCCCGGCGGGTCTGCTCCGGCCGGTTGACGTATTCCCGAGTGACGGCGGGGCCGGAGACGATCACCTCGCCGATTTCTCCCGCCGGTAGTTCCCGCGCCTCGTCGATCGAACTGATCGGGCCGTGAACCTCCGCGACGATCCGCAGCGAGACGCCGGGGAAGGGCCGACCGACGCAGGTGCCGGCCCCCTCCCGAGTGCGGGCGGCGGTCTCGCCGAGCACCTCATCGGTGCCGGTGGTGCAGATGGGCAGCGCCTCGGTCGCCCCGTAGGGGGTGTGCAGCTGGGCGCCGGCCGGCAGCACGGCCCGGGCCCATTCGTGGGTCCGGGGAGGGATCGGGGCTCCGGCGCTCAACAGCGCCGTGACGGACGGCAGCGTGACGCCGCGGTCGGCCGCGTCCTTCAACACCTTCTTCCACAGGGCCGGGGAGCCGAAGGCCCGGGTGGCGGAGCGTTCCCGAATGGGGCCGAGGATCTCCTCCGGCCGCACGTGGGCCGGCCGGGAGGGGTGCATCCGGGGGACGACCATCGTCGCCGACAGCCCCACGTCGAATAGGGCGAACAGCGGGAAGGCTGGAACGTCGATTTCTCCGGGCGGCAGGTCGTAGCCGGCCCGCAGCTGTTCGATCTGAGCGAGGAACATGCCGTGCTCGTAGGCGACGCCCTTCGCCGGGCCGGTGCTGCCCGAGGTGAAGATGACCGCCGCCGGGTCCGTCCGACGCACCGCGGGCGGGACGAAGTCGGCGACGCCAAGCGTGCCGAAGCGGTCCCAGCCGATCGCCCCCGGCACGGCTCCGCCAGCGGAGACCCACGCCTTCACCCCGTCGAGACGGCCGATCGCCCGGGCGGCGGCGACGGCGATCGGCTCCCCGACGAACCCGGTCGGCGAAACCTCTCGCAGGCACCGCAGCACCGCCGGGACGCCCAGTCCCGGGTCGATCAGCACCGCCGCCGCCCCGGCCCGCAGCGTGCCGAAGACCGCGACGGCGAACCGGCCGCCCGGCCGCACCATCAGGGCGACGCGCTCCCCGGGCCGCACCCCGCGGGAGGCCAGCGCCGCGGCGAAGCGGTTCGCGGCGGCGTCCAGACCGGCGAAGGTGAGGGCGTCGTAGGGGCGCGTCGCGTCGCCGGCACGGCCGCGGGGCGTGAGGACGGCATCGGCGTCGGGCCGCTCCGCCGCGGTCCGCCGGAGCAGGTCGGCGACGGAGGAGGGGGCATTGCCCGCCGCGGAGTCGCAATCAGCCGGGGAGCCGTCGGCCGGGCGCGGGCCGGGGGCGGCGGCCGGCCCGGTCGCGGTCGGCGGAGCGACGGTCATCCGGCGAGGTTCTCCCGCTCGGAGATCTCCGCGATAATCCGCCCGATCAGCGTGAGCACGCAGCGGGGAGCCAGCGCCCGGCCGCGGACCGCCCCGTCGTCGTCCTTCCGCAGCGTCGCGGTGATGCGGCCGCCGCAGTTGGCGAGGACCTCCCGGGCGATTTGGCGGTACTCCTCGACGTTCGCGTCACCCTTCGGCGTCTCGACGCGTCCGAGCAAGTCGACCGCGGAGGCCGGGTCGGAGCTGAATCGCACGATCTGCCCGCCGGCCTCCCCGCCCGCGGCCGCCGCGTTCAGCTGCGCCTCCAGTTCTTCCCGGGCGCCCGGGCCGGCGGCGTACCAGAAGGCGTCCGGGGCGACGGCGACCCAGACCTCGTTCGTGCCGATCACGTCATCGACGTAGTCGGCGAACGTCTCGTCGAGCACGAACCGGTGCAGGGTCGCCCCGGCGACCTCGGCGACGCCCCACTCGACTTCGCGGCCCTCCCGCGAGGCGACGAACGCCTCCAGGGCCGGCTTCACCTCGGCCCCCTCCGGCAGCCCCACCGCTCCGACGAATCGCCGCTTGCCGTCGACGGAAACCGCCTCGGCGATCGCGTCGACCATTCCCGACTCCACCACGCCGTTCGCCAGGTCGAACATCCGGTTGAACGCCTCCAACCGGGCGGACCGCTGTGCCTCCGGCAGGTCGTCCTCGTTCACTTTGGCGACGAGCAGCGCCCGCATCTTGTCCGTCAGCGTTTTGAAGTTTTCCTGCTGACGGGGCGTGAGCGGGACCCGCATCTGCCCGCTGAAGTTCGCGTCTTCGTTAAACGGCACGCCGGCGAAGCGGCTGGGGCTCTCGTCGAGGCGGGCCAGCGCCTCGGCCGACTCCGTTCCCGGCAGCGGCTGGTAGACGACGGTGCCCACGGCCCCGATGGCGCCGTTTGGCACGTTGCCGCTGGCGAAGACGACCTGGGCCTCCGCATAGAACCGGCCCAATTCGTTCACCTGCGTGGCCGCCCCGGTTTTGCGGAGGGCGAACTCCTCCGGCGTCTCGTCCGGCTTCGGCTGGAGGGCGGAGAGCAGTTCCTTCTCCGCTTCCGCGACGCGCTCCCACCGACGGGCCACGGCCGTCTCGTCGCCGGCCGTGTTCCGCAACAGCAGGGCGGCGTCCTGATCGGCCGTGAGCAGCGCCCCGATGCTCTTCACCTCCTCCGGCAGGTCCTCCTGATTCTCAACGATCACGGCGTATTCAAGGCCGTCCTCCACCGGGTAGTACCGCATGAAGCCGTCGAAGGCGGCGTTGCGGACGAAGCCCAGCTGGTAGGTATCCTTCTGGTTGGCCAGCTCGCGGGAGGGGATGCCGCTGGCGTAGTTCAGGTTGTCCTGCTGCCACTTCCGGCGGTCGTTGACCGGCACGTACAGGCGGTAGCGCGTCGGCGTGGTGCCGGTGAGCGGCTCCAACCGCACCGGGGCCGACGCGTCGACGCCCACCAGGAAGCCTTCCAGCAGGTTGAGCAACCCGGACTTCTGCGAGGCGCCCGCTTCGCCGGCGAGGTCCAGCACCTGCGTGAAGTCCTCCAGGATGCGGTCGCCGCCGGCGGATTCGAACAGCACGCGGGGCGGCTGAAGTTGCGCGTCCTGAGCCGACGCGACGCCGGCGCCGAGGGCCGCGACGACGAGGGCGAGAAGGGGGCGGGACGTGCGGCGGGGGCGGAACATGCGCGACCAGTGCGAGGGGGCGAACCGCCGATCGTAGCGGCGTCCGAACGTGCCGTTCCACCTCGGGCACGCCCCCTTTCCGCGTGGTTCATTCCCCCGGCCGGTCGGGGGGTTCCGGGCAGACCCTTTGAGCGGCCCCTGCCGGCGGCGTAAGCTGACTGCGGTTCCCACCTTCCTCTCGCAAGCGGCCCGGCCATGGGGTTGCGCGACGGTTTGCTCCGCTGGTCGATTCCCGCCGGTCGGTGGGGGGGGACGGCGGTCCGCATTTCGGCCCTGATCCCGCTGGTGGGGATCGCCGCGGCAGTCCGTACGCAGGACCTGTCCCTCGGAGCCTTCGTGCTGGTCGGGCTGACGCTGACCGCGGTCGCGGCGGAAACTGCCCGCTGCCTGTTCGCCGCGCGGCTCGGAACGCCGGTGACGGACCTGCTGCTCTGGCCGCTGGGCGGGTTGGAAGGCGACGACGACGTGCCTCCGCGGGCGCCGTGGGTTCACCTGCTCGTGCCGGCGACGGCCGCGGCGGTGTGCGGGACGATCTGGGCGGCGGCCCGGTCCGTGGGGGCGCCGGTCGAATTCACCCCCGTGCCGTCGCCGGCCGGGGCGCTGCTGATCGCGGGGGCCGCCGTGGGGGGGGCGAACCTCCTGCCGGCCTGGCCGCTGGCCGCCGGGCGGGCCGTCCGCGACATGTGGGCGCTGCGGACCGGGGCCTACGCGGCCGGCGTGGCGGCGGCCGGGCTGACGCACCTGATCGGCGTGCTGTGGCTCTTCCTGGCGCTGGCGCTCGGCTCCGCCTGGGTCGCTGCGGCGGCCGCCGCGGTGATGCTCGCGGCCCGGGAGCGTCGCCCCCGTCCCCGCCCGGCGCCGCGGCCGCAGCCGGACGAGACGTTCCTCGGCTACGACTTCTCCGCCGGCTACACCAGCCTGGAGCGGGCCGGCGGCGAAGGGGACGAACCCGCCGCCGCCACCGACCTCGATGAAGAGGACGCCGAAGCCGGCGGCCCCCCGGCCGGCGCCCTCGCCCGCTGGCGCCGGCAGCGGGAGGCGGCCCGCCGCGCCCGGGAACGGGACGAACGCGAGCGGGAGGAGCAGGAAGTCGACCGGTTGCTCCGCAAGATCTCCGCCGAGGGCGAACGAGCCCTCACCGCCGCCGAACGACGCACGCTCACCCGGGCGGCGGCCCGGTTGCGACAGGGGCCGGCTGAAGGCTGAGTCGGCGGGGCGGGGGCGAATCCGCCCGGTTGCCCGAGCAGGCGAGCGAACCCTCAGGACTGGACGACGCCCCCTCGGAACGGGCGTTTCGGGACCGAACGGCCCCGACCGGGCGTCGCCTTGCGCGGGACGGTTGGGGCGTTCCCTTTCTCTGCCGGTTCTCGGTGGTCCCATGCCGGTCCTTGATCCCGCTCCGCCCCGTGTTCGCTCACGGCAGTCCGTCGCCCCGGACCTCGCCGCGGCGCTGTCCGCCCACGCTGCGCGAACCGGTTTGGACCTGGGGCCGCACTTGATCGATCAGGGCGTGCCCCGGGCGTTGGCCGTGAGAGAGGTCGCCCCCGGAATGCTGGGGGTGAACCTGCCCCTGCCGGAAGCCGGCCCTGAAGCCGCCGTCGCGGGATTGTTGCCGGTCCAACAGGACGGGGCCGGCGATCCGGCGAACACGGTCGCTCGGTTGCTGACGCTCAGCGGGATGCAGGTCGCCGCCGAGCGGCGGGCCGACGTGCAGCGGGCGAGCCTGGAGGACCTCACGGAGCAGCTCAGTCGCTGCTATGAGGAACTGGCGCTGTATCACCGCCTGACGGGGCTGATGCAGGTCACCCGCGACCCCGCCGCGTTCGCCCGGGAGTGCGTGACGCAGACGCGGTCCTCGACCGGCGTCGACGCGGCCGCGATCCTGCTCAGCGGGGGCGAGGGCAGCGAACTGCTCTGCGACGGCGTGCCGCTGTTCAATGAGGTGAAGATCGAACGCGTCACCCGGGCGGCGGAGACCCACGACTGGGTCCGCCCGCTCGTGCTGAACGGCCCCTCCTGCACGGTCCGCGGGGCGTCCTCCGTGGCGTTCGCCCCGGTCCGGCAGGGTTCCACCCACTACGGCTGGATCGCCTGCGGCAACGGTGAGGACGGGGAGGAGCTGGGCTCGGTCGAGGGCAGCCTGCTGCAGGTCGTCGCGACGGTTCTGGCCACACATCTGCACAACCAATCGCTGTTCCGCGAGAAGGAGCAGATGATGTTGGAGTTCGTGCTCGGCCTGGTGCAAACCCTCGACGCCCGCGACCGCTACACCCGCGGTCACAGCGAACGCGTCGCCGTCGTCGCCCACCGCCTCGCCCGCCAGCTGGGCCTGCAACCGGCCGAGTTGGACAACATCTACCTCTCCGGCCTGCTGCACGACATCGGCAAGGTCGGCATCGACGACGGCGTCCTCCGCAAACCCGGCAAGCTGACCGACGAGGAGTTCGCCCAGATCAAGCGGCACCCGGTCATCGGATACGACATCCTCGTCGGGATCAGCGGCCTCAGCGAGATCCTCCCCGGCGTCCGCAGTCACCACGAAAACTACGACGGCACCGGCTACCCGGACCGGCTCGCCGGGTCGGACATCCCGCATATGGCCCGGATCATGGCCGTCGCCGACGCCTACGACGCGATGGGCAGCGACCGCCCCTACCGCGACGGCATGCCCGTGGAGCGGATCGAGAAAATCTTCCGTGAGGGCCGCGGCACGCAGTGGGATCCGGAGGTGATGGACGCCTACTTTGCCTGCTCCGACGAGGTCCGCACCCTCTGGAGCAGCCCGAACGACTCCGCCGCCCGGCTGGAGGCCCGGGCCAAACGCCGAATCTCCGGCAGCGCGTCCGGTCGCTGACGGACCGCGACTTCAGCCGGCCGCGTCGGGGGTCTCCTCGGCCGCCGACTTCGGCCGGTCCCCCCGACGCAGGGCGACGGCCGCGACTGTGCCGCCGAAGCCCAGCGAGACCTTCGCCGCCGTGGTCAGCGGCCCGAACCGGGCGGTCGGCGAGAGGTTCGCTTCGCACGCCGGGTCCTGCTGCGAGAGGTTGACGGTCGGCGGCACGACGCCGTCCCGCAGCGCGAGCAGGGTGAACGCCAGCTCGACGGCCCCCGCGGCGCCGAGCAGGTGCCCGGTCGCTCCCTTGCTGCCGAACGCCGGGATCGCGGCGCCGTCGGCGAACGCCGCCCGCACGCCGGCGGCCTCCGCCGGATCGTTCGCCCGGGTCGCGGTCCCGTGCAAGCCGAGCAGATCCGGCGAAACGCCGCCGGTGCAGTCGCGCAACACGCGGCGGACCGGGTCGCCGGTTGCGTCCACGTCCGTCAGCTTGACGGCCGCGGAGGCGAGTCCCGTGCCGGTGACGGTCGCGTAGGTCGCACCTGCCGCCGCCCGATCGGCTCGTTCCAGCAGGAACGCCGCCGCCCCCTCGCCAATAGCGAAGCCGGTACGGGATTCATCAAACGGCCGCACGCAGCCGGCGGGGTCGTCGCCGGGGTCGGCGAGCACGCCCAGTCGGGCGAAGCTGGCGAGAATCAGCGGGTGCAGCGAAGCGTCGGCGGCGCCGCAGACTACGCGGTCGCAGATCCCCCGCTGAATCAACTCGACGCCGCGAATGACCGCCACGACGCCGGTCGCGCAGGCCGCCACCGGGGTGAGCCGGGGGCCGGTCGCCCCCCACTCGTCCGGCACGCCGCGACCGCTCTCTCCCAGCCACGGCCAGCCCGGCCCGCCGGCGGGAGAGCCCCAGTCCGCCGCGTCGGATTTGCTCGCCCCCAGGGCCCACCCGCAGCGGGGATCGGAGAAGAGGCGCCGGTTCCCCGCGTGACCGGCGTCGCGAACGGCGCGGGTCACCGCCGCGGCCATCATGGCGGAGGAACCGGCCAGGGCCGGGTCGTCGAACCGCGGCGAGGCCCCCGCCGCGGGCCGATTCAACGGGGACAGATCGACGGCCCGCAGGGCGGACCGCCCGGCCAGCAGATCCCGCCAGGGGTCCGCCGACTCCGCCGCGCCGAAACCCACGCCCGTGATTGCCACGGGCGGTCTCTCACCCCCGACGGCTGGCACGGCCCACCGCGAACAGGGCGGCGCCGATCATCACGCAGACGACCAGCCCCTCGAGAATCAGATTGCGGCCGGCGGCCTGGGCGAGCGGCGGGAGCAGAGCGAGCATCGTCACGGCGGGTTCAGAGCGGGCGGGGGCGATCTTACAGCAACTCGGCGAACGGCACCCGCAGGCGGTCGAAATCGGCCCGGGGGAGGTTCACCGTCGCCCAGCTTTCGCTGCGACTGGTCATCGCCGTGGCGTAATCGGCCGCCGTCACCGCGAAGAAGGCGTACCGCCGGCCGCCCCAGACGAACGGCGCCTCGCACCCGGCGGTCTCCCCCTCGGCGAGATCGTAGGCGAAGACCAGCACGGCCCGGCTGCCGCCGCCGAAGACGGTTTCCCACTTCAGCAGGCATTCCACATCCTCGGCGGTGACCCAATTCTCCCACCGCCCGCCGCCGGGCCCGCCGGTGGGGAAACGGCGGCCCTTCACGTCCACCAGCCAGGAGCCGCGTTCGCCCTCACGCCTGCCGTCCGGCCGGGCGACGATGAAGTCGAAGCTCTTCAGCGAGGCGTCCGCCGCCAACGCCCGCCGCTGTTCGTCCACCGCGACGTACGGTACGCGGAGTCTGCGAAGGTACTGCTCGAACGCAGCGTCGTAGTGGTTCGAGCGAATCGCCACGCCGACGGCCCTGCGGGAGGATGAGAGAGACGAATTACGTCCGGGCGTTTCGCCACTCGACGAGGCGGTCCGCGGCCTGATCGCGGGGGACGGTCCACTGCTCGCGTTCGGCGAGGTTCTTGAAGGCGACGGTGCCCGCGGCGGCTTCCTCGTCGCCGACGATCGCCGCCGTGCCAAAGCCGCGGCCGGTGGCCCACTTCAGATGCTTGCCCAGCCCCCGCGGCTCCGGGGCGACGGTCACGCGGAAGCCGCGTCCCCGCAATTCGCTGGCGAGGGCGAACACGTCCGGCAGGCGCTCTTCGCTCATCAGCGGGACGAACACCGCGGACGGGTCATTCGGGCGGGGTCCGCCCTCGGCCTTCTCCTCCAGGTGGGCGAGTAGGCGGTCGACCCCCAGACTGGCCCCGACCCCGGGGAGCGATTGCTTGGTGTAGAGCCCGGCGAGGTCGTCGTACCGCCCGCCGCTGCACACGCTGCCGAGCTTCGGGTCGTCCGTGAGAAACGTTTCGAAGATCACCCCCGTGTAGTAATCGAGGCCGCGGGCGATGGAGAGGTCCGCGACGAGACGGGCGGGCTGACACCCGCCGGCGACCGCCAGCCGCACGACCTCCGCGAGCCGGTCCAGCGCCGCGAGGCCCGTCTCGCTGCCTTCCAGCAGGGGGCGGGCCGCGGCGAAGGTCTCCGCGGCGTCGCCGGAGAGGGCGGCGAACTCCAACAACTTCGCGGCGGCCTGCTCCGAGGCGTCCGGCAGGGCGATCAACTCCGCCCGCACCGCGTCCGCCCCGACCTTCGGCAGTTTGTCGAGGGCCCGCAGCACGTCCGTCGCCCGCTCCCGCAATCCGAGCGTCTCCAGCAGGCCGTTCAACACGCCGCGGTGGTTCAGCCGGATCGTGAACTCGCCGCAGGAGGGTTCGACCTGCTCCGAGATCGCCGAGAGCAGGTCGTGAATCACGCAGACCGTCTCCGCGTCCGCGGCGATGCCGGTGGCGCCGATGGTGTCGAAGTCGCACTGCACGAATTCGCGGTAGCGCCCCTTCTGCGGCCGCTCGCCCCGCCAGACCGGGGCGATGTGGTAGCGGCGAAACGGGGTGCCCAGCGAACCGACGTGCTGGGCGGCGAAGCGGGCGAAGGGGACCGTGAGGTCGAACCGCATCGCCACGTCCCGCCCCCCCTGGTCGGTGAAGCGGAAGGTCTGCTTGTCGGTCTCGTCACCGCCCTTGCCGAGCAGGATCTCCGCGTACTCCAGCGCCGGGGTGTCGATCGGCTCGATGCCGTATCGGTGGAACGTCGCCTTCGCCACGTCCGTGACCCGCTCCCGCAGGGCCGCGGCGGGGGGGAGGAAGTCGCGGAAGCCGCGGAGCGTCTGCGGTTTGATCAGGTCGCGGGACAAACGGATCTTTCGGGGACCGGCGGGCGGCGGGGCGTCAGTGGAGGACCGGCAGCAGGGCCGGCGGGTTCGCAGGGCGTTCCCGCGGCGGCAGGACGGCTTCGGCGTACTCGGCGATCTGTTCGGAGCACTCGAACAGGCGGTCGTGCCGGCCGTCGCCGTCGTATTCGCAGGACTCGTTCGAGTAGCCCCGGCAGATGTCCGGACGGGTCTCGTAGATGCCGCAGCGGTGGTCGGGGAGGAGGTGCTCGCAGTCACCGTGAACCGTGAGGAACCAGGCGTCGTCCTCCACGAAGATCGAGCAGTTTCCGTGGAGCAGATACCACCGCATGAAATCGAACTGGCGGTGCGACTCCGGCGTCTCGATCGGGAGGGCGAAGTAGCGGCAGCAGCGCCCGGTGCAGTGGTCGCACGCCTCGGTCCCGGGGGGGAACTCGGCCCGGGGCAGGGGGGCGGCCGGGGCGGACGGGACGGGCAACGCGGGCGGTCTCCGGGAGGCGGGCGTTCGGGTTCGGACGACCCTGCGGGGCCGGGTGGGGCGGTCGTGCGGGGCGCGCATGCCGGACGGCGCCGGTTCTGGCGATCCGCGGCGGTCGGGGGCGACACGGCCCCCGGCCGCGGCCGATTCTGTTTGACCGCCGCGCGCGCCGCAACTTAGCCTTTGCCGTCCCGCGGCGTCGGTCGCGGCGCCCGTTCCCGCGTCCGTCGCCCGCTTCGCCCCCGGATCTCGCCGCCGTGAAAATTTTCCGCATCGTCTGCAGCAGTCTGCTGGTGATCGGAGGGCTGGGGGCGTTCTACCTCTCCTTGCGGGCCCTCGACACGCAGGCGTCCTGGACCGCCGCGGCCGACGCCGCGGAGGCCGCCGCCGAACAGGCCGCGGAGGGGCTGCCCGCCCTACGCACCCGCGAACTGGCCCTGCGGAACGACATGCGGGCCGCCAACGCCGGCTTCGGGCAGGTCCTGACGGCGCCGAACGTGGCTCCCGACGCGCAAGGGAACGTCGTCGTCGAACTGGGCACGCAGGACGGGTTGGAAGCCGCCGCGGACGGCTCCGGGCCGATCGTGCACCTGTTCGCCCCCACCGGGAACGGCGACGAAAGCATGTACATCGGGGCCTTCACCGTGCAGCAGGCCGCGGAGCGTCAGGCCCAGTTGGCGCCGACCTTCGCCGTGCAGGACGGCGAGCCGCAGACCTGGCCGGTGGGCAACGGCGACTGGCGGGTGCGGTACGACGTGCCGGCGTCGCGGGCGTCCCGGTTCGTCGATCTGGATACGCTGCTGAACGAACGGCGGGAGTTACTGGGCAATCGCCGGAACATCCTCGCCCGTCAACAGCAGGAACTGACGGACGCCCAGGACACGCTGGCCGTGCGGGAGCGGGCCCTGCTCGGCGATCCGGAGGCGCCGGAAATCCCCGACGCGCCGGAGATCCGTGCCGGACTGGTGGCCCAGACCACCGCCGAGGAGTTGGAGCGGGCGGAGGCGCTGGTCGAACTGGACCGGCTCCGCCGGGCGGTGAAGAATGCGAGCGATCAGTTGCGGGCGGCGCTGGCGGAGAACGTCGAACTCGCCGGCCGCCTGCCGACCGCCGCCCCGCCGCGGACCGCCAGCGGCGAGTGACCCCGCCCGGGGTTCCCCTCGAACGCCGGTCCGACGCCCCTTTTTCAGCGCCGCATCGATGGGATTCGAGGACCGCGACTACGCTTGGGGCAGCTCGTCGAGGCGAGCCTTCCTCGGCGGCGGCAACCGGGCCGTCAAAGCGATCATCGCCACCTGCGCGGCGATCTTCGTCCTGCAACTGCTGACACTGCGTGCCCCGGCCGTCTACGGCGAACCGCCGCTGCGGGGGCTGTTCGGTCTCGACCCGAGCTTCCTCGCCTTCGGGCAGGTCTGGCGGCTGGTCACCTACGGCTTCCTGCACGACGAGGGCGGCCTGCTGCACATCGTCTTCAACATGCTCTGGCTGTGGGGCCTGGGGCAGACGGTGGAGTCGCGGCTGGGCACGCGGGAGTTCGTCCTCTTCTACCTCGCAGCGCTGCTGTCCGGCGGACTGGTCTTCTCCGCACTGGAGCTGATCCCGGCGTTCTCCCCGGACCACGTCCGCACCGCCACCTGCGTGGGGGCCAGCGGGGCGGTGATGGGCGTGATCATGCTGTCGGCCCTGTGGGAGCCGCACCGGCCGATCAGCCTCATCTTCCTCACGGTGCCGCTGTGGTTGATCGCCACGGCTTACGGGGTGATCGAGACGTTCGCGGTGCTCAGCCGCATCGGCGCCGGGCGGGTCGCCGCGGACGGCGTGGCCCACGGCGCCCACTTCGGCGGCCTGCTGCTCGGCTGGGCCTACTACAAGCTGCACTGGAACTTCGAATCGGGCGTCGACCGCCTCACCGGGCGGTTCCCGCGGTTCACCTTCGCCGGCCTGAAACGCTCCGTCGGCGCCGGACCGAAGGTGCGGCTGCACCGCCCGGAGGACGAAGCCGGAGAAGACGACGACCTCGAACGCCGGGCCGACGCCGTGCTCGCCAAGCTGCACACCAACGGCGAATCAAGCCTGACCCGGAAAGAGCGGGCGACGCTGAAGCTCTACAGCGAACGCGCCCGGGCGAAACGCGAAGGCCGATAGCGGCGGCGGCCCCGCGAGCGGAGCGTCCCG